>CALMAD010000264.1 GCA_937859105.1 uncultured Propionibacteriaceae bacterium | reverse complement strand
CCATGTTATAACGGTGCTATCGACGCAGCCGAGGAGACGAATCATGACCGGTGCACATCCCTACTCCCTGGGCGTCCTGCTGGGCGACGGCATCGGGCCCGAAATCGTGCCCGCGTCGGTGCGCGCCGCGGACGCCGCCGTCGCGGCGGTGGGCGGCGTCCCGATCGCGTGGACCGAGCTTCCGCTCGGCCTCTCCGCCATCGAATCCATCAACGAGTCGACGCCGGCCAGCACGCTGACGGCCCTGGAGGGTCTGGACGGGTGGGTCCTCGGCCCGCACGACTCGGCGTCCTACCCCGAGCCGTTCAGGTCGGAGCTGAACCCGTCCGGCACGATCCGCAAGCGCTTCGACCTCTTCGCCAACATCCGGCCGGCGAAGGCGTTCCCGGGCACGCAGCCGATGAAGCCGGGGATGGATCTGGTCATCGTGCGTGAGAACACCGAGGGCTTCTACGCCGACCGCTCGACCTACCGGGGCACCGGCGAGTTCATGCCGACGCCCGACGTGGCCATCAGCATGGGCATCATCACGCGGCGCGGCTGCGAACGGATCGCCCGCGAGGCGTTCGAGCTCGCCGCCCGGCGGCGGAACAAGCTGACGACAGTGCACAAGGCCAACGTGCTCAAGCTCACGACCGGCATGTTCCGGGATATCTGCCGCGAGGTCGGCCGGGACTTCCCGCAGGTCGCCGTCGACGACTACCACATCGACGCGATGACCGTGCACCTGCTGCGGCGGGCCCCCGAGTTCGACGTGATCGTGACCGAGAACATGTTCGGCGACATCCTGTCCGACATGACCGGCGAGCTCGCGGGCTCGCTCGGCATCGGCCCGTCGATCAACGCGTCGCACGAGCGCGCGATGGCCCAGGCGTCGCACGGCTCCGCGCCCGACATCGCCGGCCAGAACAAGGCCAACCCGATCGCCATGATCCTCTCGACCGCCATGCTGCTCGAGTGGCTGGGCGGCAAGCACGACGACCCGGCGATGCGCGCCGCGGCCCACCTCATCGAAGACCAGGTGGCCGCCACCGTCGAGGGCGGCGTCACCACCGGCGACATGGGCGGCACGGCCACCTGCTCGGGCTTCACCGACGCCCTGGTCGAGCGGATCGGCGCGGCCCCCGCACCCCGCCCCGACAAGGCCTGACGCCATGGGCGCCACCTACGCCTACGTCGGCTCTCGGACGTCGCGGGAGCGCGGAGCCGACGGCGAGGGCATCACGATCTGGGACGCCGGCGGGCCGGGCGACGGCTGGCGACGCCTCGGCACGGTGGCGGCCGACGCGTCCGAGGCCCGCGGGGACGCCGCGCTGCCGGCGAACCCCAGCTTCCTGCTCGTCTCGGACGACCGCCGCTCGCTGTATGTCACCCACGGCGACACCGACGCTGTCTCGGTGCTCGACCTCGCCGCCGACCCGGCCGCCCCGCGGCTCGTGCAGACCGTCCACCTCGGCCGCCGGAACCCCGTCCACCTCGCCCAACTCGGACGCCGGCTGCTCGTCACCTTCATGGCCGGCCCCGGCTGCGTGGCCGAGTTGCCGATCGCGGGCGACGGCACCCTCGGGGAGGCGTCCTCGATCGTCGAGTTCGCCGGCGACCCCGGCCCGTTGGCGATCCAGCAGCGCACGGGCTCCAGCCCGCACCAGGCGGTGCCCGACCCCACCGGACGCTGGGCCCTCGTGCCCGACCGCGGGCTCGACCGCGTCCACGTGGTTCCGGTCGAGCCGGCGCTCGCGCCGGCGGCGTCCGCGCTGGTCACGCGGCAGGCGGAGGGTCCGCGGCACGTCGCGTTCCACCCGGACGGACGCCGCGCGTACGTCGTCACCGAGCTGCGGTCGAGCCTGACCACGTGCGACTGGGACGCCGACCGCGGCGTCCTCACGCCGGTCGCGGTCGTTCCGTCGACGGCGCCCGAGGCGACGTACGACGCGTACGCCTCGGAGGTCTTCGTGACCCCCGACGGCTCCGCGGTCGTCACGTCGAACCGCAGCGGCAAGAATGACCACGTGCCCCCGGTCACCCAGACCGACACCCTCGGGGTGTTCCCGCTCGACCCCGACGGGCTCCCCGGGCCCGGCCGCTGGTTCAGCTCGGGCGGCCTCCGGCCGCGGTTCTTCGCGTTCGCCCCCGGCGGCACGCTCACCGTGGCGCACCAGTGGGACGGCCGCATCGTCGAGTTCGATGACGCCGGCGGGTCCCTGAGCGGCCGGCGCGAGGTCGCGCGCACCGGGACGCCGACGTGCGTCGCCTGGCTCGACGCCCCGCGCGCCTGAGGACGGTCACAAGCCCGGCAGCAGCCCACCCTCGAGGTCGAGCAGGAACCGTTTCCGCTCCACTCCGCCCGCGTACCCCGTCAGGTCGCCCGACGTGCCGACCGCCCGGTGACAAGGGACGATGATCGAGATCGGGTTGCGCCCCACCGCCGCCCCCACTGCCCTCGACCCGCGCGGCGAGCCCACCTGCTCCGCGAGCCAGCCGTACGTCACGGTCTGCCCGTACGGCACGTCGCGCAGCGCCAGCCAGACGCGCCGCTGAAACTCGGTGGCCCGCGGCGCGAGCTGCAGGTCGAACGACGTGCGCTTACCGGCGAAATACTCCGCGAGTTGCCCCGCCGCGTCGCCCGCGACCTCGTCGCTGCGCTCGCCGAACGTCGCCGGGTCCGGGTGATGTCGCTGCCCGGCCAGATACGACCCACACAGGACGCCGTCGTCGTCGACGACGAGAGTGACCGGGCCGACCGGGGTGTCGATGATGCGGTGCTTCACGATGCCTCCCACTGCGGACGCCCCGGCGCGGCTGCGGACGGCCCGCACCAGGCGTCGCACCGAGTGCCATTCCGCCATTATGTCCGGAGCGTCCGCCACTTTCGACGCGCTGCTGGGCTCGAATGCCTGAGCCTCAGCTAGCGTTTCCGGGTGCCGTGCAGGGTTGCGTGCAGGGTGGCGACGGAGCCGGGCCCAGAGAGCCAGGCCTGCCACGGCGGCGTGAGCACCGCGATGCCGAGGACGAGACGCGCGAGTCCCCGGCGCTCGGGAGCGCTCCGGAGGCCGACCTCGCAGAGCTCGTCCTTGAGGTCGTCGGGGATCGATGACAAGACCCGAGTCGTCTCGTCGTCGGACAACAACGGCGTCGTGGGATCGGCAGGTCGTGACCACGGGAGCACCAGGCCCGGGAGCAGGGTCCACCGATCGAGGATCCGCGTGGTACCCGTCCATTCCCCCTGCCCCGTGAGCGGGACGCCGAGGGGCAGCGAGGCTGGGGGCGTGCAGGGCACCGCGCACGACGAGCGAGGTTCTGGTTGGCCGTCGAAAGCTGGGTGCGGGGCCCCCTCCGGCAGCGGGTCGAAAAAGATCGCTCCGTCGACCTCGACCAGTCGGCCTGTGCCCGTGAAGCACCAGCCGTCGAACCGCTCGTCGCGGCCGCGGACCGCCCACGCGCGCGTCTCGATCGGGAAGCATGCCTCCATTCTGAAGGCCCCCACCGACACTGTCTGGAAGGAATGCGACATCGCGCTGCTCGCGCGGCTCACCCTTCGTCCGGGTCGGCGGGCGGGACGCGCACGATCAGCGCCTCCGGACGCACCCGACACACCAACGTGCGCACCGCGCCGATCGGGTCGCCGTCGATCTGCGCCTCCACCGGCTGCCGGACGCCGATCGTCACGGTCTCCGCCTGCACCCGCCGGACGCCCCGGTGGCCGCGCCGGTGCCGGCTGGCGATGTCGGCGATCAGGGCTCCCCAGCCGAGCACGCCCTTCGGCGAGGCCAGCAGCACGTCGAGCTTGCCGTCGTCGATGAGCGCCTCCGGCATCAGCATCACCCCGCCCTGCAATTGCCCGACGTTGCCGACGAGCACCGTCCGGGCATGCTGGCCGATGCGGGTCCGCCCGTCGGCGTCCAGGCGTACCCGGAAGCCCTTGCCGAACACCGCGCGCAGGCCCGACACCAGGTACGCGACCCAGCCGATCTGCTTCTTGAGGGTGTCGTCGACGCCGGCCATCACGTCGGCGTCCATCCCGAGGCCCGCCATCACCAGGAACGCCTCGCTCTCGCGGCCGTCGGCGCTGAGTTCGCCGATGTCGATGGCCCGCGTCCGGCCGTCGAAGACCACGTCGAGCGCCTTGGCGAGGTCGAGCGGCGTGGCGAGCGAGCGGGCCAGCAGGTTGCCGGTGCCGGCCGGGATGATCCCCAGCGGGACGCCGCTGTCGGCCATCGCCTCCGCGACCGCCCGCGTGGTGCCGTCGCCGCCGATCGAGATGACGAGGGACGCCCCGTCGGCCAGCGCCTGCTGGGCCTGACCCACCCCGGGATCCTCCACCGTCGTCTCGTAGAACGCCGGCGCCGGCCACTCACGGTCGGCGCACGCCTGCTCGACCTGGGCGCGCACGTCGGCGTCGTCGTCGAATTTCGACGGGTTGATCACGACCGCGACGGGTCCGGGCGTCAGATCGTCGTCCATGGCCCGACGATACGCGCACCAGGGCCTGACGAGGGCGGACGCCCACACACTCCCGGACGCCTACCGCAGCAGCACGTAGGCCAGCGGCGTCGCGACGATCGCGATGAGCGTGGACGCCGAGGTCATGAACGCGGACACGTCGACGTCCAGGCCCGCCTCGGCGGTGAACCCCGAGACCATCGCGGCCATGGGCGCGGTGAGCGCCATCGAGACGATGACCTTCGTGCCGTGGTCGAACGGCATCACGAACCACAGTGCGACGAGGTTGCACGCGACGAGGGCGTACCGCAGCGCCATGTACCCGAGGGCGGCGGCGTACTTGCTCTTCGGCAGCACGATCTCGAGCCCGATGCCGATCATGAGCATCGCCAGGAAGGTGTTGGCCTGTCCGACCGTCGAGGTGAACGCGATCACCGGGGCCGGCAGGGTGATGTCGGCCAGCCGGAGTAGCAGCAGGACTAGATACGTGTCGAACACCGGGGACCGGAACACCTGCCGCAGCAGCCCGATCACCGTCACCCGCGCGCCCGGACGCGCCAGCGTCACCCCCCAGCCGTACCCCAGCCCCGCCGAGACGAGGGCGTTGCCGACGTCGAACAGCGCGCACAGCGGGATCGCCTCGGGGCCCACCAGCGCCGCCGCGTACGGCATCGCGAACAGGCCGATGTTGTAGTTGGGCACGTTGATGATGCCGAACGCGCGCCCGCGGCGTCCGCGCGAAACCAGCGCGAACCAGATGACCACCATGCCAACCACGTCGATCACCGCGCCGAACCCGGCGACGGCCAGCAGCGTCGGCGTCAGATTAAACGTGTTGAAGCTCGCCGCGAGCGCGCACGGCAACGTGACGCGCAGCACGATGCGCGAGATCACCCCGAAGTCGGACGCCGCGACCCACCCGAGCCGCTTGATCGCGTACCCGAGCGCCATGATGAGGACGAGGACGAGCGCCTTGCCGATCACGTCCGTCATGCGCGCCTCCCGAGCGGACACCCTACCCACACCCCCGTCGGCCTGCGCAGAGGTCGCCCGCAGTTGCCGCGCGACCCCCTGATGGTCGCCGCTTGCCCCGGGCCGGAAACAAGCGGCAACCCCCACCTCCACGTTTGTGAGTGAGCACTCACTCACCTATGCTGATCGACGGTCTCCGGTCCGCGCCGGTCTCCGGAAAGGTCCCATGAGCCGCGCAGCCCCCCTGCCGCCGAGCGAGCGCCGTCAGGCGATCATCGACGCCGCCACGCCCCTCCTGCTCCGCCAGGGCGCCGCGGCCACGTCGACCCGGCAGATCGCGGAGGCCTGCGGCATCGCCGAGGGCACGATCTTCCGCGTCTTCGACTCGAAGCAAGACCTCGTCAACGAGGTCATCACGGCCGAGCTCGCCATCGAACCCGTCCTCGCGCGGCTGGCCGCGCTGGAGGCGTCCGAAGATTTCGAAACCGCCGTGGCGGCCGCGATCGGGCTGCTTCAA
>CALMAD010000263.1 GCA_937859105.1 uncultured Propionibacteriaceae bacterium | reverse complement strand
GCAGCGGCTCGCGGACGCGGTGACGCCGCTGCTCACGAAGCCGGCCGCGCAGCGCGCGGGCGGCGTCCAGGTCGACACGCTGAAGCCGTCGTTCACGACCGCGCAGGCGCAGGCGCTCGGCGTGAAGGAGATCACCGGCGAGTTCACGACCCGGTTCCCCGCGACGGCGTACCGGGTGAACAACATCGGCAAGTCGGCCCGGCTGGTGAACAACACCCTGGTCAAGCCGGGGGAGACGTTCAGCATGAACGAGGTCTTGGGTCCCCGGACGACCGCCCGCGGCTGGATGGCCGGCGGCGCGATCGACGGCGGCAAGGTCGTCGAGCGGATGGGCGGCGGCATCAGCCAAACCACGACGACCACGTTCAACGCGATCTTCTTCGCGGGCCTCGAGGACGTCTACCACAAGCCCCACTCGCTCTACTTCGACCGCTACCCCATGGGCCGCGAGGCGACGCTGGACTTCTACTCGGTCGACATGAAGTTCCGCAACGACTCCAAGTACGGCGTCCTGATGCAGGCGTTCACGAACAACCCGCGCGTCGGCGGGCGGGGCACGGTGACCGTGCGCGTCTGGTCGACGAAGGTCTACGACATCAAGGCGACCAAGCCGGTGCAGAGCCGGTTCCGGTCGCCGGGCAAGCCGGTCGAGAACAACGCCGCGGTGTGCTCGCCGCAGAGCCCGATGACGGGGTTCCGGGTCGACTTCCAGCGGCAGTTCTACTCCGGCGGCAAGCTGGTGAAGTCCGAGCCGTTCACCTGGACGTACAGTTCGCTGACCGCCGTCACCTGCACCAACCCGAACGCCCGGCCCGACCGGAAGGTGCGTTAGGCGTCCGGACGCCCGCCCGCGTCGCCCACCTCGGCGGCAACGATCGCGATGTCGTCGGGGGTCGTCCGGCAGCAGCCGCCGACCATCCGGACGCCCAGGTCGAGCCATTCCGGCACGTGCCGGGTGAAGCGGTCGCGCCGGTCGGCGTCCGCCAGGTCTTGGACGCCGGGTCGTACACGTCGCCCGAGTTCGGGTAGGCGAGCAGCGGCTTGCCGGTGTGGCGTCCGAGCAGCCGGAGCGCCGGCGTGACCCGCGCGGGCGCGACGCAGTTGGTGCCCACGGCGAGCACGTTCGCCTGGCCGTCGGCCCAGCGGGCCGCGTCGGCGAGGGGCGTGCCGTCGGCGAGCGTCTCGGGGTCGCGCAGTTGGAACGACACCCAGGCCGTCGTCGCCGGGAACTCCTCGGCGAGCAGCGCGACGATCGCGCGGGCCTCGGCGAGTTTCGGCTGGGTCTCGACGGCGAAGACGTCCACGCCGCCCGCCAGCGCCGCGATCCGCGGCCGATGGAAGCCGGCGAACGCGGCGGCGTCCAGCTCGTAGTCGCCGGTGTATTCCGAGCCGTCGGCCAGGTAGGCCCCGTAGGGGCCGATGCTGCCGGCGACCGCCGTCCGGACGCCCGCGTGCCCGCGTTCGAACGCCTCGGACGCCTCCCGCGCCAACCCCGCGCCCCGCGCGATCAGCCCGGACGCCTCCGCGGCGGAGTAGCCCGCCGCCTCGAACGCGGGGACGTTCGCCTGATACGTGTTCGTCGTCGCCACGCGCGCGCCCGCGTCGAAATAGCTCGCGTGGACGGCCCTGATCGCCTCGGGGGCCGAATCGAGCGCCAGCGAGCCCCACAGCGCGTTCGCCGTGTCGACGCCACGGTGGGTGAGTTCGGTCGACATCGCGCCGTCGAGCACGACGACGCCCCCGTCGAGCAGGGCCTGTAGGTCGGTCACGGGGAGCACGCTACCCGGACGCCGACCGCGGCGGGCGTCCGGGGGTCGCCTGGCGACCATCCCACGGGACGAACCGTCCCACCCACCGGGCAGCCCTACTGTTCGCGCATGACCACTCCCGCGATCGTGGACGACGAAGCGGCCACGACCACCCTGCGGCGCAAGATGGGTACGCGCCACCTGCTGATGATCAGCTTCGGCGGCGTCATCGGTACCGGGCTCTTCCTCAGCTCCGGCTACACGATCAGCCAGGCCGGCCCCTTCGGCACCGTGCTGGCCTACACGGTCGGGGCGGTGCTCGTCTACCTGGTCATGATGTGCCTCGGCGAGCTGAGCGTGGCGATGCCGTACACGGGGGCCTTCCACGTCTACGCCACGCGCTACATCGGCCCGGCGACGGGCTTCGTCGTCGCGGTGCTCTACTGGCTCACCTGGACGATCGCCCTCGGCTCGGAGTTCACCGGCGCCGGGCTGATCATGCAGCAGTGGTTCCCGGGCACGCCCGTGTGGGTCTGGAGCGCGCTCTTCATCGCGGTCATCTTCGCCCTGAACGTGTCGTCGGTGCGGCTGTTCGCCGAGGCGGAGACCGTGCTCTCCAGCATCAAGATCGCCGTGATCATCATCTTCATCGTGCTCGGGACGCTCGCCATCGTCGGCATCATCCCGCTCATCGGCCACGACCGCGCGCCCGGCCTGACGAACCTCACCGAGGGCGGCCTGTTCCCCAACGGCATCGGCGCGGTGTTCGCGACGATGCTCACCGTGAACTTCGCGTTCTCCGGCACCGAGCTGATCGGCATCACGGCCGGCGAGACGAAGGACCCGACGACGACCGTCCCGAGGGCCATCCACGCGACCCTGTGGCGGCTGACGGTGTTCTTCATCGGGTCGATGGTCGTCATGGCCGCGCTCATCCCGTGGCGGGAGGCGGGCGTCGACCGGAGCCCGTTCGTGCTCGTGTTCGCGTCGATGGGCATCCCGTTCGCGGCCGACATCATGAACGTCGTGGTGCTCGCCGCGATCCTGTCGGCGGCCAACTCGGGGCTGTACGCGTCCACGCGCATGCTGTGGTCGCTGTCGAACGAGGGCACGATCCCGGCCGCCTTCACGCGGACGAACCGGTTCGGCGTCCCGTCGCTCGCGCTCGCCGCGTCGATGATCGGGGGGCTGCTGGCGCTGCTGAGCTCCGTCGTCGCGGCGGAGACCGTCTACCTCGTGCTCGTCTCGATCTCGGGGCTGGCGGTCATGCTCGTGTGGGTCGCGATCGCCTGGTCGCAGTTCAACTTCCGGCGCGAATGGCTCGCGAGCGGACACACCGTGGACGAACTCAGCTACCGTGTCCCCGGTTACCCCGTCGTCCCGATCCTGGCGTTCGCGATGAGCCTGGCCTCCTGCGTGCTGATCGTCTTTCGACTCGGGGCAGCGCTCGGCGCTGTTCTACACGATCCCGTTCGTCGCGCTGTGCTACGCGGCCTTCGCGCTGCTGAAGCGGCGCCGCGCCCGCGACGCCCCCCGCTAGGCGTTTCTACCTGACATTCTCCACACTCTGAGGTGGAGAACGTCACTCACCCCAGGCGCGCGAAACCGGCGCCGGCGAGCGCTTCGGCCGCGGCGTCCGACGGATCCTCGACGACCAGGCACACGCTGCGCGCGTTCGCGCGGGTGGCCCACCAGCAGGCGTCCACGACCGGGCCCAGCCACCCCGGCTCGCCCGGCGTGCAGCCGAGCGCGACCACCCACTCGCCCTCCACGCGCGCCCGGACGCCGCCGAAGCTCGCCCGCTCGCCCCACGGCGCGACCGTCTCGGGGGCCGGACGCCCGGCGAGCACGTCAACGATGC
>CALMAD010000262.1 GCA_937859105.1 uncultured Propionibacteriaceae bacterium | reverse complement strand
TCACCGCTCGCTCGCGGGCGCCGCACGTCACCGCCCAGCTCTCCGGTTTCACCCAGTCGCTGGGCTACCTCCTCGCGGCGGCGGGCCCCTTCGCCGTGGGCGCGCTGCACGATCTGACCGGCGGCTGGACCGTCCCGCTGCTGGCGCTCACCGCGTCCTCGGTGGTGCTGGGCGCCGCCGGCTGGGTCGCCGCCGGGCACGGCTACATCGACGACGAGCTTCCGGACGCCCGCGGCTAATCCGCGACGCCCGGCTCGCCCCGCAGAGCGATCGTCGGCGGCCGGTCTCCGCGCACGGACGCGACCATGTCGACGACCCGTCGCGTCGGGGCGACGTCGTGCGTCCGAAAGACCGTCGCCCCCAGCCACGCGGCGATGGCGGTCGCGGCCAGCGACCCCTCCAGCCGCTCCTCGGGCGGCAGATCGAGGGTCTCTCCGACGAAATCCTTGCGCGAGATGGCCTGCAGCACCGGGAAGCCCAGGGACGCCAGCTGTGCGGTCGCCCGGACCAGCCGCAGCGAGTGCCGGGTCGTCTTGCCGAAGTCGAGCGTCGGGTCGACCAGCACGCGGGACGCCGGGACGCCCGCCTCCACCGCCCGGGCCGCGCCGGCGCGCAGGGTCGCCAGGACGTCCGCGACGACGTCGTCGGGATCGGGGCCGTAGGTCACGTCGACCGGATCGGTACGCGGCGGCAGCCCGCCCGCGTGCGAGACGACGTAGCCGGCCCCCACCTCGGCGGCCACCTCCAGTAAACGCGGGTCGGCGCCCGCCCACGTGTCGTTGACGAGGTCGACGCCCACCTCGGCGCACGCCCGCGCGACCTCGCTGCGCCACGTGTCGACGCTCAGGATCAGGTCGGGATGCGTCGCCCGGGCGTGGATCAGGAACGGCATGAGGCGCGTGATCTCCTCGTCGGCGTCCACCCAGTCGCCCTGCTGTCCGGCCCGGACGCCGCCCACGTCCACGATGTCGGCGCCCTGAGCGACCGCCCGGTCGAGCGCACGCTTCGCCGCGCTCAACTCGTCGGAGCGGGCGTGCACGTAGAAGGAGTCGGGCGTCCGGTTCACGATCGCCATCACGGCCGGACGAGCCGCGTCGAACCGCCGCCCCCGCAGGATCAACGGGGAGGGGGCGACGAGATCGACCGGCCACACGTCCACGGCTGACATGCCCTTCATCGTCCAACATCCGCGGGGCGGCGTACACGCCCCGACAAGGATCGATCCGTCCACGTTCGTCCATCGCACATGGACGTCGCCATCAGTACTCGTAGTCCTCGCGGTCCCAGGAGGCGTCCAGGCTGGGGGTGTTCGACGTGATGACCGAGCCGTCCGACCGGATGCCGCCCACGGCTCCGCGCCGCGGGCGCAGGTTCGGCCCCTGGCCCTCCAACGGCACGGCGACCCGCTCGCCGGGCGCGAGATGGAGCTCGCGGCCCCGTACCGTGACGTCCAGGGCGCCGCCGGCGTCCACGAGGAGCGCGATCTCGCGCTGCTGCAGCGTCACGCGCAGCCGGGACCCGCGGACCAACAGGGTGAACGCCAGCTCGTCCCACCCGCGGGGCAGCCGCGGGTCGAACGTGATCGTGCCGTCGTAGTCGCGCATGCCCGAGAAGCCGTAGACGAGGGCGTTCCACACGCCGCCCATCGAGGCGATGTGGACGCCGTCGCTCGTGTTGTGGTGCAGGTTGGCGAGGTCGACGTAGAGGCCCGCGTAGAAGTAGTCGAGCGCGAGCTTCCGGTAGCCGACGAGCGCGGCGATGATCGACTGGACGACCGCCGAGAGCGTCGAATCGCCGGTGGTGATCGGGTCGTAGTAGTCGAAGTCGGCGCGGATCTGCTCGAGCGTGAAGTCCTGCCCCGCGAGGAAGAGCGCGAGCGTCGTGTCGGCCTGCTTCAGCACCTGGTAGCGGTAGATCACCAGGGGGTGGAAGTGCAGCATCAGCGGCCGGAACTCGGGCGGCGTGGCCGCCAGGTCCCACATCTCGCGCTGGAGGAAATCGGACGACTGCGGATGAATCCCGAGGTTCTTGTCGACCAGCACGACCATGCCGTCGGCGCAGGCCTCCCACTCGTCGATCTCGGCCGGGTCGAGCCCGATCTTGCGGACCAGCCCGTCATACAGGCCCGGCTCCTCGGCCTGCATCGAGCGCATCAGGGACGCCGCCCGCCGCAGGTTGAACCGCGCCATCACGTTCGTGAACATGTTGTTGTTCACGACCGTCGTGTACTCGTCGGGGCCGGTCACGCCGTGAATGTGGAACTCTCGCGAACCGTCCGCCTGCTCGCGCCAGAAGCCGAGGTCGGCCCACATGCGGGCCGTCTCGGCGAAGAGCTCGGCGCCGTCGCGGTAGAGAAAGCCCTGGTCACCCGTCGCGTCGGCGTACTTCGCGAAGGCGAACACGACGTCGGCGTCGATGTGGTACTGCGCGGTGCCGGCCGCGTAGTAGGCGGACGCCTCCTCGCCGTTGATCGTGCGCCAGGGGAACAGGATGCCCCGCTGGTTCAGCTCGTGCGCCCGCCGCCGGGCGGCCGGCACCATGCTGGTGCGGAACCGCAACGTGTTCCGCGCGAGGTCGGGGTTCGTGTAGCAGAGGAACGGCACGACGTAGATGTCGGTGTCCCAGAAGTAGTGGCCCTCGTAGCCGGAGCCGGTGACCCCCTTCGCCGCGATGCCGTGCTGGTCGGCCCGCGCGGCCGCCTGCGCCAACTCGAACAGGCACCAGCGGATGGCCTGCTGCAAGGCCGGACGCCCCTCGAGCCGGACGTCCGAGGTGTCCCAGTAGTGGTCGAGCCAGGCGCGCTGCCGCTCGTGGAACGAGGGGATGCCGGCGTCCCGGACGCGGTCGAGCGTGCGCCGGCAGCGGTCGAAGAGCTCCCGCACCGGCACGGACCGCGACGTGTGATAGGCGACCGCCTTCGT
Organism: uncultured Propionibacteriaceae bacterium; assembly: GCA_937859105.1. Taxonomy (GTDB): domain Bacteria; phylum Actinomycetota; class Actinomycetes; order Propionibacteriales; family Propionibacteriaceae; genus Propioniciclava. Next base: position 2,339 of record CALMAD010000262.1, on the reverse strand, counting down.
GATGCGGATCGTCTGGCCGGGCTGCGCGATCACCCGGAAGACCTTCTTGCCGATGTCGGGCTCGGTGCTGATGAGCTCCTCGACAGGGGCGTCGCTCTCGACGGTGTGGTCGGCCGCGACCGCGAGCGTCATGCGGGAGTTGTGGCAGCGGTAGCCGAGGATCATGCGGCGCTCGGAGTTCCAGTGGCCCATCGGCTCCAGCACGTCGTCCAGCCGGGCCGTCTTGCGGGGGTCGTGGACGTTGCCGGGCGCCGGCTCGGCCGCCCCCGGGCTGTACTCGTCGCGCCCCGACTGCCGGTTCAGGATCTGTGACGAGATCGCGATCGGGGCGGCGGCGTCCAGCATCGTGACCTCGAACGTTATGAGCGCCAGATGCCGCTCGGGCAGCGACACCATCCGCGTCGACCGGACGCGGACGCGCTTGCCGGCGGGCGTCCGCCACAGGATGTCGCGGCGCAGGATGCCGTCGCGGAAGTCGAGCGACCGCTCGTAGGATTCGAGGTCGGCCACCGACAGCAGCAGCGGCTCGTCGTCGACGTACAGCTTGATCAGCATCGCGTCGGGCACGTTCACGATCGTCTGGCCCGTCTTGGCGAAGCCGTAGGCGTGCTCGGCGTGCCGGATCTGCCAGGTCTCGTGGAAGCCGTTGATGAAGGTGCCGTGCACCTCGGCGTCCCGGCCCTCCTCGGGCGTGCCGCGCATGCCCAGGTAGCCGTTGGCGACGGCGAAGACCGTCTCGGAGGCGCCCAGGTCGTCGTCGGAGTACGCGGTCTCCACCAGCCGCCACGGGTCGACGGGGAAGCGGTGCCGGTCGATCGGGTCGGCGCTCGGGCTCTCGGGGGTCACCGCAACTCCTCCAGATCGGTCACGACGACGTCGGCCCCCGCCTCGGTGAGCGCCTCGGCGCCCACGCCCCGGTCGACGCCGACGACCAGGCCGAACGCGCCGGCCCTGCCCGCCCGGACGCCGGACACGGCGTCCTCCACCACCACCGACCGCTCGGCAGTGCTGCCGAGCCGGCGGGCCGCCTCGGCGAACGTGTCGGGCGCCGGCTTGCCCGGCAGCCCCTCCTCGGCGGCGACGAGCCCGTCGATGATGACCTCGAACCGGTCGAGGAGGCCCGCCGCGCCGAGCGCGGTGCGGGCGTTCTTGCTGGACGACACCACAGCCACACCCTTGCCCAGGGCCTGCACGCTGTCGAGCAGACGCACCGAACCCGGGTAGGGGGCGATGCCGTCGCACGCGAGCACCTCGTTGAAGAGGGCGTTCTTGCGGTTGCCGAGGCCGCAGACCGTCTCGGCGTCGGGCGGGTCAGCCGGATCGCCGTAGGGCACCTCGAGCCCGCGGGAGGCCAGGAACGACGCGACGCCGTCGTAGCGGGGCTTGCCGTCGACGAACGCGAAGTAGTCGGCGTCCGTGTACGGCTCGGTGACGCCCCGGCCGGCGAGGAACGTGTTGAACAGCTCCGACCAGGCGCGCATGTGGATGTCGGCGGTCGGCGTCAGGACGCCGTCCAGGTCGAACAGGACGGCGTCGTAGTCACTCCACTCCATGCGACACATCGTAGGAGAGGGCCGCCGATCCTCCCCCATCGGGACGTTTCGGCCACGTGACAAACGCCGTGCGCCCGAGCAACCTTTGTGCCCTCCTCGAGCGTCATCATCGTAGGGACGCCGGTCCCCTGCGCGTCCCCACCCCAACGAGGAGGAACCATGCCCACCCCACGCCGTCTCGCCGCCATCGCCGCCAGCACCGCGGTGATCGCGTCCGGCCTCATCACCCCCGCCCTGGTCGCCCCGGCCACCGCCGCCCCGGCCCGCCCGGCCGCGAGCGTGGCCGCGCAGGCGTCCCGAGCGACCAGCTACCGGGTCGTGCCCGCCACGAAGGGCACGTTCACGTTCCGCGCGCGCCTGCTGCACCAGGGCGTGAAGGCGAGCGGCGACGACACCGCCTGGCTGCCGACGGCCTGGCAGCCCGTCGAGTGCGGCGCCCGGACGCCCGCCCTGCCCGCGCTCGCCCGACTCCGCGCCAGCCGCGTCATCGCCTCCTCCGGGCCGGAGCACGGCGAACTCGAGGGCGTCCTGCAGTTCCGGACGACCGCGGCCGCCCGGCAGTTCGTAAGCAAGGTGACGTCGGCGTCCCGGCGCTGCGACGGGGTCGTCACCAGCGGCACGAAGACCCGGCGCACCGAAAGCCGCGTCGCCGGGGCCTGGGCGCAGGGCGTCGCCCTGCGCAGCTGGGTTCAGATCAAGGTCGACGGCCGGTACCGCACCGTGCCCGGCGCGGACGCCACCCTGGTCGTCCGCAAGGGCAACCGCGTCGCCGTGGCCGCCACGGGC
>CALMAD010000261.1 GCA_937859105.1 uncultured Propionibacteriaceae bacterium | reverse complement strand
GGCGACGGGCGCCTGCGACCAGCCGGGCTGCCCCGGGACGATCGTGGACGGCTACTGCGACGTCTGCGGCAACCCCGCGGGCGCGGCCCCGGGGGCCGTGCTGGGGACGCAGCCGTCGACCGTGACGCGGACTTCGCACGAGCTGGCGTCCACCGCGCTGGGGTCGGCGCGGGTCGCGCCGGGCCAGGGCGCGACGCACCGCCGGGTCGTCCCGCAGCGGCGGACGACCCGCATCGGGGCCGGCCTGACGACGGTTCCGCCCGCGCCCGAGGTCGACCCGCTCGCGCAGGTCATGGCCGACCCGGTCGTCCCCGAGGAGCGGCGCAACTGCCCGCACTGCGGCAACCCGGTGGGCCGCGCCCGGAAGGACGCCTCCGGCCGCACCCAGGGCTTCTGCCCCCACTGCCAGTCGCCGTACTCGTTCGACCCGAAGATCGAGCCCGGCGAGCTCGTCGCCGGGCAGTACCAGGTGGTCGGCTGCCTCGCCTACGGCGGCATGGGCTGGATCTACCTGGCCCGCGACAAGAACGTGAACGACCGGTTCGTCGTGCTGAAGGGCCTGCTGAACACCGGCGACGCGGACGCCGTGCTCGCCGCGCAGGCCGAGAAACGCTTCCTCGCCCAGGTCGAGCACCCGCTGATCGTGGAGATCTACAACTTCGTCTGGCACGACGGCGAGGCGTACATCGTCATGGAGTACGTGCCCGGGCGCTCGCTGAAAGACCTGCTCAAGCAGCGGCAGGCCGCCAACGGGGGCGTCTACGACCCGCTGCCGGTGGACTGGGCGCTGGCCTACCTCGTCGAGATCCTGCCCGCGTTCGGGTACCTGCACTCGATCGGGTTGCTGTACTGCGATTTCAAGCCCGACAACGTCATGCAGGTGGGGGACGCGGCGAAGCTCATCGACCTGGGCGGCGTCCGGCGCATGGACGACGACCACTCGACGATCTACGGCACCGTCGGCTTCCAGGCGCCGGAGGTGGCCTCGCGGGGGCCGTCGGTGGCGTCCGACCTGTACACGATCGGGCGGACGCTCGTGCTGCTGTGCGCGGAGTTCCGGGGCTACCAGGGCGCCTACGCGACGTCGCTGCCGCCGGTGGAGGAGTTGCCGGTGCTGGCGGCGCACGACTCGCTGTATCGGCTCGTCCTGAAGTGCTGCGCGCCCGAGCCGGCCGACCGGTTCAGCTCGGCCGAGGAGCTGCGCGGGCAGCTGCTCGGCGTCCTGCGGGAGGTCGTGGGGCAGCGCTCGCCCGGCGCGGCCTCGGCGAGCTCGCCGTCGCCGCTCTTCGAGCCGCCGTCCGTCGCCGCGGACGCCTTCGACTGGCACCAGCTTCCGCAACTGCGTCCGGACACGTCCGACCCGCAGTGGGACTGGCTCGCCAAGCTGCCCACCGACGCCCACGGACGCCTCGCCGCGCTGGCCCAATGCCCCCAACGGACGCCGCAGGTCGAGCTCGACACGATCGTCACCGCGCTGGACGCCGGCCTGCCGACCCTCGTCGACGAGGCCATCGCGCGCATGCTGGCCCGCGACCCCTGGGAGTGGCGCGCGGTCTGGATGCAGGGGGCCGCCGCCCTGGTCGCGGGCGATTTCGCGCGGGCGCAGGCGTCCTTCAACGCCGTCTACGGGCAGGTGCCGGGCGAGCTTGCGCCCAAGCTCGCTCTGGCCGTCGCGTGCGAGCGCGGCGGCGAGCCGGGCCTCGCGGAGGCCCTCTACGCCATCTGCGCGTCCACGGACGCCGCCTACGTCACGGCGAGCGCGTTCGGACTGTCGCGCATCCGGCGGGAGCGCGGGGACGTCCGCGGGGCGCGGGAGGCGCTCGCGATGATCTCGCAGACCGCGCGGGGCTACACCGAGTCGCGCGTGCTGCGTGCCGAGCTGCTGCTGGGCCCGGACGCCTCCCTCGACGACCTCGCCCGCGCGCTCGACGCGCTGGCCGCGGCCAACCTCGACGCGGAGCGCTACAACCGGTACGCGGTCGACGTCCTCAGTCGCGCGCTGCCCAAGGTGCGCGGCCGGCGGGGGACGGCGGCGTCCCTGATCGGGGGCGTGCCCGCGACCGAGCGGAACGTCCGGCAGCAACTGGAGGAGGCGTACCGCGACCTCGCGGGCCTCGTGACCGATCCCTCCGAGCGCCATGCGCTCATCGACCAAGCCAACGCGACGAGAAGATGGAGCCTGCTGTGAGTCAGACGTGGGATCAGCCCCCCGGGGAGCGCTTCCAGAGCGGGGGTGCGGGGCCGGACGCCGAGGGGTTCGACGACGTGGCCACCGAGCCGGTGCGTCCGGAGCCGTCCCTGCGGTGCGCGGAGTGCGGGGGCCGCGTGGGCGCCGAGGGGTACTGCGAGGTCTGCGGGACGAAGGCCCCGAGCGAGCGCGACCACCTGGTCGAGAAGCCGGCGTCCTGGGTCGGCGGGGTGTGCGACAAGGGCGTCCGGCACCCACGCAACGAGGACGCCTTCGCGCTCGCCGCCTGCTCGGTGCCCGGCTCGCGCGCCGTGGCGATCGTGTGCGACGGGGTGTCGTCGTCGGACGACTCCGACGTCGCGTCGCTGGCGGCCGCGCGGGCGGCGCTCGCCGTGCTGACGGCCCGCGAGGGCGAGGAGGTGGGCGTCCTGCTGCGGCGGGCCACGGAGGCGGCCAACGAGGCCGTGATCGCCGGCACGCACCCGGCGGCGGCGAACGCGGCGTCCTGCACGCTGGTCGCGGCGGTCGTGGCGGGCGACGCGGCCCACATCGCGAGCATCGGCGACTCGCGCGTCTACTGGTTCGGCGACGACGGCTCTTCGGCGCAGCTCACCGTCGACGACTCCCTCGCCCAGGAGGACATCGTCGCCGGGGCGTCCCGCGACGAGGCGGAGGCGGGCGTCCACGGGCACGTGATCACCGCGTGGCTCGGCCTGGACGCCCCCGAGCTCGACCCCGAGATCGTCCCGTTCGAGGCGCCCGGCCCCGGCTGGCTGTGCGTGTGCAGCGACGGGCTGTGGAACTACGCGTCGGCCCCCGAGGCGCTCGCCGAGATCGTCGCGGCGTGCCGCTCCGAGGCCGGCGACGACCCCGTGGCGCTCGCCGAGGCCCTCGTGGCCTGGGCAAACGGACGCGGCGGGCAGGACAACATCACGGTCGCCCTCATCCGCCTGGGCGACCCGACAAAGGGGTGATCCGATGGCCACGTTCAGCGCGACCGTGTACCAGAACGAGTTCCTGCCCGACGGCGGGACGGACGTGAACGCGATCGTCCGGGTGGGCGTCCAGGGGGCCGGGCGGGCCGGGGCGGGATCCGGTGGGCCCGCCGGCGAGATCGTCATCATCGACAGCTCGGGCTCGATGGGGCGCGTCAACATGGAGGCGGCGAAGCGCGCCGCGATGGTGGCCCTCGACCACGTGGCCGACGGCACGTACTTCGCGGTCGTCGCCGGCACCGAGCGCGCCTACCTCGCCTACCCGATGGTGCGCACCGGCGAGGGCATGGTGCGGATGACCCCGCAGACCCGCCGGGAGGCGCAGGAGGCGATCGGCTGGCTGCAGGCCGACGGCGGCACGGCGATCGGGGCCTGGCTCCGGCTGGCGCTGGCCCTCTTCGACAGCATGGGCGGCCAGGTCTGGCAGAAGCACGCGATCCTGCTCACCGACGGCGAGGACCGCGACGAGTCGGCCGCCGCGCTGGACGCGGCCATCCGGGCTTGTGCGGGGCAGTTCCAGTGCGACTGTCGCGGCGTCGGCACCGACTGGGTGGTGAGCGAGGTGCGCAAGGTCGCGACGGCCCTGCTGGGCACGGTCGACATCATCCCCGACCCGTCGCGGCTGAGCGCGGAGTTCGCGTCCCTGATGCGGGCGTCCATGGCCCGCGGGGTGGCCGACGCGCAATTGCGCGTCTGGACGCCGCAGGGCGCGCAGATCCTCTTCGTCCGGCAGGTGTCGCCCGCGGTGGAGGACCTGTCGACGCGGGGGACGCCGATCGGCCCGCTGACGGTCGGCTACCCGACCGGCTCCTGGGGCGACGAGACGCGGGACTACCACGTGGCCGTCCGGCTGGCCGCGAAGACGGCGGGGCAGGAGCAGTTGGCGGCCCGCGTCCAGCTGTTCGCGGACGGGGAGGTGCAGACCCAGGGTCTGGTGAAGGCCACCTGGAGTGCCGACGATGCCCTGACGACGCGCATCAACCCCGAGGTCGCCCACTACACCGGGCAGGCGGAGCTGGCCGACGCGATCCAGGAGGGCCTGGCCGCAAAGGCCGCGGGCGACCTGGGGACGGCGACGACGAAGCTCGGGCGGGCCGTGCAACTCGCCGCCGCGACGGGGAACACCGAGGCGACGACGCGGCTGCGGAAGGTCGTCGACGTCCAGGACGCCGGGTCCGGTACCGTCCGGCTCAAGCGGTCGGTCGCGAAGGCCGACGAGATGGCGCTGGACACGGCGTCCACCAAGACCACCCGAGTGAGGGGCTGACGTGGCGACCTGTCCGAACGGCCACGACACGCAGGCCACCGACTACTGCGACACCTGCGGGGCGCCGGTCGCGCCGGCGGCGTCCGGGCCCGGGGCGTCGGGGCAGACGTGCCCCCACTGCTCGGCGCCCGCCCCGGCGGACGCCCTCTTCTGCGAGCAGTGCGGCTACGACTACACCACGGGCGCGCTGCCGCGGACGGCGGCGCCTGCGGCCGAGGAGCCGAACGAGCCGGGACCGGCCGAGCCGGAGGGGCCGGCCGAGCCGGAGCAGCCGGCGATGTTCGACGTCCCCGAGGGAGCGGCGGTCGCGCCGCGGGCGGCGTCCTTCGTGGCAGAGGTGTGGATCGACCCCGACTGGTACGCCAGCCAGGAGAGCCCCGACGCGCTGCCGTCGCCGGGCCTGCCGCACGTCGTGCCGCTGCGGGGGCGCGAGTCGCTGATCGGACGCCGCACGTCCGGCACGGCCGCGCCGGAGATCGACTGCGACGACAACGGCGTGAGCCGGCGGCACGCGCGGCTGACGACCGACGGCGACCGCTGGTTCGTCGAGGACCTCGGCTCGTCGAACGGCACGTTCGTCGTGCGGCTGGGGGACGCGCTGCCGGAGGATCCGATCGGCGGCCGCACCCAGGTGCACCCCGACGAGCGGCTCTACCTGGGCTCGTGGACGCGGATCGTCGTCCGGGAGGCGACCGACGAGGAAGCGGAGCTCTGAGGGTCCCTTTTCGCGGCGCAGCAAAGGGTGTCCCTGACAGGGGGGACAATGCGCTGTCCCTGTTTTGAATCGTCTATCCAGGGTCGTCCAAGGT
>CALMAD010000260.1 GCA_937859105.1 uncultured Propionibacteriaceae bacterium | reverse complement strand
GAGTTGTGATCCGCCACCCTTCTTTGGGGGGAGGAAGCCACCCGGACGCCGTCCGTAACGTAGCTACGCGGCGCCGGTCGGGCAGACCGGCGCGGCCGCAGGCCCGGGCGTCCTATCGCCCTGATCTGCACAGCACCGCACTGATCTGCACCACGACACTGGAGGACAACATGGCGTACCCCAACGACGCCTCGAGCGACCGCGGTCTGGCCGCCGAGGGCCCGACCGATCGCACGCAGGACGTGAAGGACACCGCCCGCGCCGAGGCGGCCGACGTCAAGAACACCGCCCAGCAGGCCGGCGGTGACGTCGTCGCATCGGCCAAGGAGCAGGCTGGCAACGTCGTCGACGAGGCGAAGTACCAAGGCCAGCGGCTGCTCGACCAGGGCGTCTCCGAACTGCGCTCGCAGGCGTCCAGCGGGCAGGAGAAGATCGCCGGCATCGTCCGGTCGCTCACGGACGAGCTGTCCGAGATGGTGCGCTCGTCGAACACCGACGGGCCCGTCGCGAAGTTCGCCTCGAACGCCGAGGGCGTCGGCGACCGCGCGGCCCGCTGGCTGGAAAGCAACGATCCCCAGGGGATCCTCGATGATGTCCGGCGGTTCGCGGCGAGGCGTCCGTGGGCGTTCATGGCGATTTCGGCCGGGGTCGGCCTGCTCGGCTCGCGCCTCGTGCGTGGGCTGCAGGGGGCGTCTCAGGACGAGAAGCAGCTCACCGGCGGCGCCGGCTATGGCGCATCCGGACGCCCCGGCTACGCGCAGGCCGACACCGCGCGCGACGCCGGCTACCCGGCCGGCGCCGGCTACGTGCAGGACGCCACGTACGATCGCGACACCCCGTATGGCCAGGGCACCGGGTTCGGCCAGGGCGCCGACGGCGTCCGGAGCGAGGTGTCCGGGCCGGCGGAGCGCAAGCTCTCCGGCGAGCGGGACACCTCCGAGCCGACGGTGGGTGGCGACGCCTACCCGACCGAGGGCACCGGCACGAACGAGGGCCGCGCGGTCATCGACCCGACCGGCCGGACGAACCTGACGGGGGGCGCCGATGACCTCCGCTGACGACGACCGGACGGCCTGGACGGCGGGGGCGTCCAAGGCGCCGGATGTGGAGGACGCCGTCGTTCACGACGAGGCGGACGCCAGCTACGCCCGCTACCGAGCCGAGGACCGCTCGCTGGGCGAGATCGCCTCGGACCTGATGGGCAACGCGTCGACGCTCGTCCGGCAGGAGATCGAACTCGCGAAGGCCGAGGCGCAACAGTCGGCGTCCCGGGCGGGGAAGGGCGTCGGACTGCTGGCCGGCGCCGGCGTGGCCGCGCTGATGATGCTGATCGCCCTGACGCTCGCGCTGTGGTGGGCGCTGTCCGTGGCGCTCGGCACGCGGATGGACCCGTCGTACGGCTGGGGCGGCGTCCTGACGGGCGTCGTGTGGGCCGTGATCGCCGCCATCCTCGCCGCCGCGGGGAGGAGCGCGCTGAAGAAGATCCGGGGTCTGGAGCAGACCCAGGAGACCGTCACCAAGATTCCGAACGCCGCGACCGGCAACGAGGAGAAGAACCGATGAGCAACCCCGACGAGATTCGCCGCGACATCGAGCGGACCCGCACCGATCTGTCCGACAACGTGAACGCACTGTCCGACTCGACGCATCCGGGCAACATCGCGCGGAGCCAGGTCGACAAGGCGAAGAGCCGCGCCCGCGGGCTTCGCGAGCGCGTCTTCGGCTCCGACGACGACTACGACGACCGCACGTTCTTCGCGGGCGACCAGGGCCACGTGTCCGGCAGCAAGCTCGACGACGCGCGACAGAACGTCGCCGAGGCTCCCGCCCGGCTCAAGCGGACCGCGCGCGGCAACCCGATCGCCGCCGGCCTCGTGGCGCTCGGCGTCGGCGCGCTCATCGGTGGGCTGTTGCCCGCCTCGCGCGTCGAGAAGGACGCTGCGGCCGACCTGCGCGACCGGGCCGAACCGTTGACCGACGAGGTCAAGCAGATGGCGACCGAGGCGAAGGAGCACCTGCAGCCCGCCGCGCAGGAGGCCGCCGATTCGGTCAAGGAGACCGCGCAGCAGGCCGGCGAGCAGGTGAAGTCGGACGCCACCCAGGCGAAGGACGACGTCACCGACCAGGCCCGCAGCTCGGCCGAGAACGTGCGGGCCGAGGCCAAGGACGCCCAGCAGGGCTGAGCGCCTGACAGCGAGCCCACGGGGCTCCGACGACGGTTCGGCCGAGAGGTCGAGGCGACGCCGGGGCCCCGTGGGCGTCCGTGCGTCTGTTGTAGCGCTCAGTGGCGCAGGACGGCCTTCGCCAACGGCAGCACGACCCGCAGGGGCGTGAGGCGCGCGAGGCGCGCCATGGCCGCGTTGAGGCGTCCGTCGATGACGACGGGCCGGCCCTGGTCGAGGGCGCGGTAGGCGGAGGCGACGACGTCGTCGGGCGTCCGTCGGCTGCTCATCGCCGTCGACGCGCCGGCGGCCTCGAAGAAGCCGGTCTCGGTCGGCCCGGGGCACACGGCGAGCACCCGGACGCCGTCGCGACGCACCTCGTCCCACAAGGCCTGCGACAGGCTGAGCACGAACGACTTGGTCGCCGCGTAGACCGCCATACCCGGGATCGGCTGGAACGCCGCCGTGGACGCGATGTTGATGATCGTGCCGCGGCGGGCGTCCAGCATCGCGGGGAGAACGGCGCGCGTGAGGTGCGTGAGCGCCGCGCAGTTGACCTCGACCTGGCCGAGGAGGCGGTCGGCGTCCGTGTCGCGGGTGTCCGCGATGGACGCGAAGCCCGCGTTGTTGATCAGCGTGCGGACCGTGAGCTCGCGCTCGGCGAGCCGGTCGATCAGGTGCTGACGGGCGTCGTGGTCGGCGAGGTCGAGGGCGAACGTGTCGACCTCCACCCCGTAGCGCCGGCGGAGCTCGCCGGCGAGCTGGTCGAGGACGTCGGTCCGGCGTCCGGTGAGCGCGAGCCGATGCCCCAGGGACGCCTCCCGCCGCGCGAACGCCTGCCCCAGTCCGCCGGTGGCTCCGGTGATGAGCGTGGTGTCGGTCATGGTGGGCAGCCTAGACGCCGGGGTGGTCGTCGTCGGCCACCCGCATTGCGTCAGGCCGACGCACAATTGCGCCGCGAAGGCGAGCTATTCCGCGGTATCCCCCATAGCCAGACGATGTTACGTTCAAAATGCATGGACTCGACAACGGTGTGAAGAGGGGGCGTCATGGATCGGCGGGCGGTGATTCTACGGCATCTCGAAACGGCCTTGAGCGCCTCTGTCGAGGGACTCGCGTTTCGCCTGAATGTCAGCCCGCGAACCGTGGCCTCCGATATCGAGCACCTGAATGCGGCCCTCGGATCGGCCGGCTCGGTGCGGCTGCGGGACGGTCGCTATCGGCTGCTAGTGGTGGACGAGCAGCGCTTCCAGAGCGTCCGGACGTCGCTGCTGACGCAGAATTCCAGCTTCAACGACCTGGATCGGCGCACGAGCTACCTGGCGGCCCGTCTGTTCCGAGCCGATATCCCGCTGCGTGCCGAAGAACTGGCCGCGGCCATGAGCGTCGGCCGCACGACCGTCACGGCTGATCTGGCCCGGCTTCGTGAGCAATTGGCGTCCTACACCCTCGGAATCGAGGGGCGCACCCACGTCGGCCTACGTGCCATCGGCCCGGAGTTGGAGTGGCGTCAGTTCATCCTGCAGCGCGCCTTCGACGCTGCCTATGGCGATTACGGGCTCGACGAGGAAATCGCACTGGACGTCGCCCACACCGGGGACCAGCGCCTCCTGAACCCCGACACGGTCGCGAACGTGTTGCGCTGGTGCACCGTCATGATCGATCGGCACCTCAACGGGCATCATCTCGGGCCGCTGCCGCAGCGCTACGCCGACCTTGCGGGGACGCCTGCGCACGACTTTGCGCGCGAGGTCGCCCAGCGTGTGGGACGCCTTCTCGGGGAGGAGTTTCCTCCAGAGGAGGAGCTGTTCTTGAGCCTGCCCGCGGCAGGCATGCGGACGCCCGGGGACGTACGCGCCCTGGACGGCCTGATCGCCGACGATGACACGAGCGCGCTCGTCACCGAAATTCTCAGCGAAATCGGGCGCGAACTCGACGTCCACATGATGCCGAACGAGTTGCTGCGCGAGTTCGTGCACCACCTCGCGTTCATGCTCAACCGACTGCGATACCGCATCAGGCTGGAGCAGGCCTCGCCGACGGAGATGGGCCAGCGCTACCCGCTGGCACACACGATGGCCACGATCGCCGCGCGCGTGATCGCCCGAGAAACCGGCATCGACGTTGTCGACAGCGAACTCGGCTACATGGCCACCTATTTCCAGGTGTTCCTCGAGGAGTATTCGTCGCACCAGGGGCGCACGCTCAAGATCGCGATCGCCACTGGTTCGGGGCGCGCGTCGGCCCGACTTCTCCAATCGCAGCTCGAACGGGTGTTCCCCCGGGGTACCACCTTCGTGCCGATCGCTCCCAGCGAGTCGGCGGATGACTTCGATGTGGTGATCACGACGGCTGGGCAGCCTGTCGCCACGTCGACCACAACGGTTGAACTGCGTGAGGTCTTCGACGGCGACGAGCTGCTGCGGCAGGTCGAACGTCTTCGCTATTCACCACGCGTACGCACGCTCGGGAGTAGCCCGGCGTCCGTGTTGACGTCGACACTCGCCGACTGGGGGTTCTTCTCCCTACCGGAGGGGACAGGCTACCCGCAGGCGCTGGACATCATGCTGACATCCCTGGAGGAATCCGGCCGTCTCGAACGCGAGGCCGCTGCGGCCGTGCGTGAGCGCGAGGCCCGCGGGACGATGCGGCTCGACGAATTCGTCGCATTTCCTCAGTTGGGTCGGCCTGGGGCGCGGTGTCGGGATTGCTCCCGGTCCGTTTCCCCAG
>CALMAD010000259.1 GCA_937859105.1 uncultured Propionibacteriaceae bacterium | reverse complement strand
AGCCTCTGGACTCGGAAACTCCGCCTCAGCGAGCCGTCTTCCGGACGATCTCGCGCACCAGCTCGGCCGTCTCGCTCGGCGTCTTGCCCACCCGGACGCCCGCCGCCTCGAGCGCCTTCTTCTTCGCCTCCGCGGTTCCGGACGACCCGGACACGATCGCGCCCGCGTGCCCCATCGTCTTGCCCTCGGGGGCGGTGAACCCGGCCACGTACGCGACGACCGGCTTGCTGACGTGCTCGGCGATGTACGCCGCCGCCCGCTCCTCGGCGTCGCCGCCGATCTCGCCGATCATGACCATGCAGTCGGTCTCGTCGTCCTCTTCGAAGGCCTGCAGGCAGTCGATGTGGGTCGTCCCGATGATCGGGTCACCGCCGATGCCGACGGCCGTCGAGAAGCCGAGGTCGCCCAGCTCGTACATCATCTGGTAGGTCAGCGTGCCCGACTTGCTCACCAGCCCGATGTGGCCGGTGCGCGCGATGTTGGGCGGGATGATGCCCACGTTCGAGCGGCCGGGCGAGATGATGCCCGGGCAGTTCGGCCCGATCAGCCGGACGCCCTTGGCCTGCGCGGCCGCGAAGAACTCGGCCGTGTCCTTCACCGGGACGCCCTCGGTGATGCACACCACGAGCTCGACGCCGGAGTCGATGGCGTCCAGCACCGCCGCCTTCGTGTACGCCGCCGGGACGAAGATCACCGACACCGTCGCGCCGGTCGCATGCCGCGCCTCCCGGACGGTGTTGTAGATCGGGATCGGGTCCTCCTCGAACGTGAGGCTCTGCCCGCCCTTGCCGGGCGTGACGCCCGCGACGATCCGCGTGCCGAACATGACCATGCGCTGGGTGTGCTTGCGCCCCTCACTGCCGGTCATGCCCTGGACGATCACCTTGCTCGTATGGTCCAGCCAGATCGCCATGGTGTCACTTCCCTTCCATGGCCGCGCTGGCCAGCTCGGCGGCCCGCCGGGCCGCGCCGTCCATCGTCTTCTCGATCGTGACGAGGGGGTGGTCGTACTCGCCGAGCATGGCCAGCCCGACGTCGACCGCGTTGCCGTCCAGCCGGACGACGATCGGCTTGCTCGCCCGGTTTCCGAGCTGCATCAGCGCCCCGCGGATGCCCTTCGCGACCTCCGAACAGGCGGTGATGCCGCCGAACACGTTCACGAACACCACGCTCACCTGCTGATCGGACAGGATGATGTCGAGCCCGTCGGCCATCACCTGCGCGGACGCCCCGCCGCCGATGTCCAGGAAGTTCGCCGGCGTCGGCGACCCCGGCAGGTCTTCGCCCGCGTACGCGACGACGTCGAGCGTGCTCATCACGAGGCCGGCGCCGTTGCCGATGACGCCCACCTGCCCGTCGAGCTTCACGTAGTTGAGGCCCTTTTCGCGGGCGCGCAGTTCGAGCGGGTCGTCGCGGGATTCGTCGCGCCACTCCTCCCACTCGGGGTGCCGGAAGTCGGCGTTGTCGTCGAGCGAGACCTTGCCGTCGAGCGCGAGGATGCGCCCGTCACCGGTCTTGACGAGGGGGTTCACCTCGACGAGCGTCGCATCCGACTCCGCGTACGTCTTGCCCAGCAGCGTCAGGACGCGCGCGACCTCGTCGCGGTCGTCGGCCGAGAAGCCCACCAACGAGACCAACTCGTCGGCGGCGTCCATATCGAGCCCGCGGCGCGGGTCGACCGGCATCTTCACCAGCTCGTCGGGGTGCTCCTCGGCGAGCGCCTCGATATCCATGCCGCCGGCGAGGCTGCACATCGCGAGGTAGCTGCGGTTGGCCCGGTCGAGCAGCAGGGAGAAGTAGTACTCCTCGGCGATGTCGGCGCCCTCGGCGACCATCACCTTCTCGACGACGTGACCCTTGATGTCGAGCCCCAGGATCTCGGACGCCCGCTCCTCGGCCTCCTCGGGCGACTTCGCCAGCTTGACGCCGCCCGCCTTGCCGCGCCCCCCGGTCTTGACCTGGGCCTTCACCACGACGACCTCGGAGCCCAACTGCTCCGCGGCCTCCCGCGCCTGGGCCGGCGTCGAGGCGACGATGCCTCGCAGCACGGGCACTCCGTTGGCTTCGAACAGGTCGCGCGCCTGGTACTCGTACAGATCCATGCTTCTCCATCCAACTGTCAGCGTCCGTCGTAGCCGGGCGGGCATCGGACGTCGCCGTGAGGTGCCCTAGAGACTAACGGCTCGATCCTGGCCTGCAAACCTGAGCGGTCCCCCGGGGTGAGGCACC
>CALMAD010000258.1 GCA_937859105.1 uncultured Propionibacteriaceae bacterium | reverse complement strand
GCGGGCGCTCGACCTCCGGGTGCTCGGCCCGGCCGCCTTGGCGCTGATCAACACGGCCGAGGGCGTCCGGCTGAACGTGAGCCCCGCGGCCGCGCCACGGCCGGGGGTGGTGGGCCTGTTCACGCAGTCCGCGGGCGTCGGCACGATCATGCTGGCCAAGGCCCTCTCGATGGGCCTGGGCCTCTCCACGTTCCTCTCGACGGGCTCCTACGCCGACGTCACCGCCAACGACGTCATGCAGTTCTGGGCCGAAGACGACCGCACCCAGGTGTGCCTGCTGTCGCTCGACCGCGTCGGGAACCCGCGCAAGTTCGTGCGGATCCTGCGCGAGCTCATCCGCCGCAAGCCGGTCGTCGTGTTCACCCCGTCACGCGCGCTCCGCTCGGCCCGCTGGGACCACGCCCACGAGCTCCCCAGCGCCCCCGCCGGCGCGCTGGATCAGGTCATCGAGGCCACCGGCGCGATCGTCGTCAGCCAGCGCGACGAGATGTTCGGCGTGGCGCGCATCCTCGCCCGGCAGCCCGTCCCCACCGGACGCCGTGTCCGGGTCGTGTCGAACTCGCCCGGCCTCGTCGACCAGGCGGACGCCGCGGCTGCGCGCTGGGATGTCCGCTCGGTGAAGCCCCTCGTCGTCGAGGGGCCGGACGCCGTGAGCGCCCTCGTCGCTGCCTCACGTGCGTCGCTGGACGACCCCGAGACGGACGCCGTCCTCGTCGGCCTGGTGGACGCCGTGGGCCCGTCGCGCCTGGACGCGTTGCACGCCGCGCTGGAGGAGATCGCGGCCGAGCGCCCCACCAAGACGCTCGTCGGCGTCTTCGTCGGCTTCAGCCGGCGCCCTTGCCGACGGCTCCCACGGACGGACCCGGCCACCTGCCCGTCTTCTCGTCCGACGCGGACGCCCTCCGCGCCCTCGCGATCATCATCGACGGCGAGGCCCGGCGCACGACGCCTCGCACCGCTACCGCCGACGACTCCGCCCCCACCCCCGAAGGACGCGCCCGCCGCGTCGTCGACGCCCTGCTGGCCGACGCCCCGTCGGGCCGCGAGGCCACGGACGCCGAGACACTCGAGATCCTTGGTGACTACGGACTGCACCTGCTGACCAGCCTGCCGGTCGCCTCGCTCGCCGAGGCCACGGACGTCGCCGGGCGCCTCGGCTGGGACGTCGTCCTCAAGGCCACGGTTCGGGCCGCACGGGGGCGACCCGACATGCCGAATGTGTCCCGCCATCTCGGGGACGCCGACGAGCTAGCCCGCGCCTGGGCGCACCTCGACCGGCTCGCCGTGTCCCTGGGGGCCCACTCCGCCGCCGACATCGCCCCGGTCGTCCAGCGGACCGTCGAGGACGGCATGCCGCTCACCGTCCGCGCCATCGAGGACCGCGCTCTCGGCCCGATGGTGTGCGTCGGCGTGGCCGGTCCGCCCGCGGAGCTTCTCGGGGACGTCGCGTGGCGGGCGGCGCCCATCGACCGTGACGAGGGCTTTTCGATGCTCGGCACCCTCCGTGCGGCGCCGCTGCTGGAGGGCTACCGCGGAAGCCCGCCGGCCCAGTGGTTCACGATCGTGGACGTCCTCGGCTGTCCGCCCTCAAAGCGGACCTGCCGGAGGTGGCCGAGGTCGACTTCACGCCCGTCCTCGCCGGCCCCCACGGCACGACGATCGTGGGTGCCCGCCTGCGCGTGGCTCCGGCGCTGAGGCAGCGCGACCCCTTGGCCCGGCGGGCGACGTGATGCCCGACGCGGACCCTTCGATCCGCCCCGCCCTCGTCCACGCCGAGCGTCTGGAGCACTACAGCTTCGGCGAGGGCCACCCGATGGGCCCCGGGCGAGTGTCGTCCGCGCTGGCCCTGAGCCGTCACCTGGGCCTGCTCGACGCGTTCGATGTGGTCGACCCGCCGGACGCCGCCGATGACCTGCTCACGCTCGTGCACACCCCCGACTACCTGGCCGCCATTCGGTCCGGCCTCGCGGCACCGCGCTACGGCCTCGGCGACGCCGACAACCCGGTCACGGCCGGCCTCGACCGGGTCGCAGCGGGGGTGGTCGGGGCGAGCGTCGAGGCCGCCCGTCTCGTGTGGTCGGGTCAGACTCACCGCGCGCTCAATGTCAGCGGCGGCCTTCACCACGCCCAGCCTGCGGCCACCAGCGGATTCTGCGTGCTCAACGACGCGGCGGTGGCCATCCGCTGGCTGCTGAACGCCGGCGCCGAGCGCGTCGCCTATCTCGACCTGGACGCCCACCACGGCGACGGCGTCCAAAGCGTGTTCTGGAACGAGCCGCGCGTGCTGACGCTGTCGCTGCATGAGTCGCCGTTGCACCTGTTTCCGCACACGGGGTTTCCGCACGAGACCGGCGGGCCGGCCGCCCAGGGCCGCACCGCCAACGTCGCGCTGCCGCCCGGAACGGCCGACGAGCCCTGGCTACGGGCGCTCGCGTTCGTGGCGCCGCCGCTGCTGGCCGCGTTTCGGCCGCAGGTGCTGGTCACCCAGCACGGCGCGGACGCCCACCGGCGCAACACCCTCACGCACCTGGCCCTCTCGATGGACGGGCTCGCGGCGGCGTGGCGGCACGCACGCGACCTCGCCGAGCGGTTTGCCGGCGGGCGCTGGGTGGCCCTCGGCGGCGGGGGCTACGACCTCGACAGCGTCGCCCGCGCCTGGACGCACCTCGTCGCGACGGTCGCCGACGCCGACCTTGACCCGGCCACCCGGACGCCTCCCGGCTGGCTGGGCGGGCGCGGGTCGGCGACGCTCGGCGACGGGCGGGCGTCCGACCTGGCCGGGTACGAGCCCGGGGCCGAGCTCCACGACTGGCCGGACCCGCCGGTGGTCGCGACGTCCCGCAAGGTGTTTCGCCACTGGGGCCTGGAGCCCTGGTGACGTGTCGTCAGGCGTAGAAGCGGTTCAGGAACGTCGCGACGACGGCGGGCCGCTCCTGGCCCTCGATCTCGATCGTGCCCTCGGCGACGAGGTGGATGCCGTTGCCCTTGACCTCGCTGGCCTCCTTGATCGTCACGACGAGGCGCACCCGCGAGCCGACCTTCACCGGGTTCGTGAAGCGGACCTTGTCGAGGCCGTAGTTGACCTTGGTCTTCACCCCCGACACGTCGAACAACTCGCTCCACATCGGGATGAGCAGCGACAGCGTCAGGAACCCGTGCGCGATGGGCGCGCCGAACGGGCCCTGTTTGGCCCGCTCCGGGTCCACGTGGATCCACTGGTGGTCGTCGGTGGCGTCGGCGAAGGTGTCGATGCGGTCCTGGGTGATCTCGATCCATTCCGAGGGCCCGACGGTCGTTCCGACGACGCTCGCGACATCGGCGAAATCGACGACGGTCTGGGTGGTCATGGGGTTCTCCGTTCGTTCGTAGGTGGGGGTGGACGCCTCAGGCGAAGGCGCTCTTGCCGGTCAGGCTGCGGCCGACGACCAGCGCGTTGATCTCGTGGGTGCCCTCGTAGGAGTACACGGCTTCGGCGTCAGCGTGGAAGCGCGCGACGTCGGTCTCGAGCGTGATGCCGTTGCCGCCCGCGACCTCGCGGGCCAACGCGACGGTTTCGCGCATCCGCTGGCAAATCCACATCTTGGCCAGGGCCGAATCCTCGTCGCGGTAGACGCCGGCGTCCTGCTTCTGCGCCAGCGCCGCGATCATCGCCAACGAACCCGTCACGTTGCCGAGCATGCGTGACAGCTTCTCCTGCACGAGTTGGAAGTGGCCGATGGGGCGTCCGAACTGCTGCCGCTGCCGGACATAGCCGAGCGCTGCCTCGTAGGCGCCGGCCTGCAGGCCGGTGGCGATCCACGAGACGTCGGAGCGCATGACGCGCAGCATCGCCGCGACATCTTTGAACGAGTTCACGTTGCCGAGCCGCTGCGCCTCGGGCACCCGGACGCCGGTGAGTTCGATGTCGGCGTTCTGCATCATCCTCAGCGCCGTCTTGCCACGGATCTTCGTCAGCTGGACGCCGGGCGCCTCCCGGTCGACGAGGAATCCCTTGACCTGGCCGTCGGCGACGTCGCGGGCGAACACGGCCAGATAGTCGGCGGTGAAGGCGCCGCCGATCCAGCGCTTCGCGCCGTCGATGACCCACTCGTCGCCCTCGCGTCGCGCGGCCGTGGCGAGCCCGCCGGCGATGTCGGAGCCGTGATCGGGCTCGGTGAGGCTGAACACGCCTGTCATCTCGAAGGAGCGGATCTTCGGGTCCCACTCCGTGAACTGCTCCGGCCTCCCTCCGAGGCGGCAGGCCGTCCGGAACAGCCCGGCCTGGGCGGTGTAGAACGTCACGACGGAGGCGTCCGTGCGGGCCAACTCGAAGATGCGGAAGCCGTGGTACAGCGATCGCGGCTGAGCGCCGTCGGCCGTCAACTCGGCGGGCGCCATGAGGTCGAGCCCGACCAGGTGCGGCACGATGTGGTAGGGGAACTCGCCGGCCTCCCAGTACTCCGCGAGCAGGGGCTTCACCTCGGCGTCGAGCACGTTCCGCAGTCGCCGCAAGGGCGCGAGCTCGGCCTCGGTCAGGGCGTCCGAGACGCCGTAGGGGTCGCACGCTGCGTACAGGTCGGCGGCCATCTCAACCCCCCAGCCCCAGCAGGCGCATGGCGTTGTCCTTGAGGATCTTGGGCCGTACCCCGTCCGGGATCGGCAGCGCCTCGAACGCGCCCAGCCATTTCTCGGGGGTGATCAGCGGGTAGTCGGTGCCGAAGAGGACGCGGTCTTGCAGGTGCCGGCCGGCAGCCTTCACCAGCGACTCGGGGAAGTACTTCGGCGACCAGCCCGACAGGTCGATCCACTCGTTCGACTTGTGGGTGGCGATCGAGTTGGCTTCCTCCTGCCAGGGCACCGACGGGTGCGCCATGACGACCTGAAGCTCGGGGAAGTCGGCGGCGACGGCGTCCAACAGCAGGGGGTTGGAGTAGGCGAGCTTGATGCCGTAGCCTCCGGGCAGCCCGGCCCCCATGCCGTTCTGCCCCGTGTGGAACAGCGCCGGGACGCCGAGGTCCGAGATTGCCTGGTACAGCGGATAGAACCGCTCGTCGGAGGGGTCGAAGCCCTGCAGGGACGGGTGGAACTTGAACCCGCGGACGCCCCACTCCTCGACCATGCGGCGCGCCCGGTCCACTGCGACGGGCCCCTGGTGGGGGTCGACGGAGCCGAACGGGATCAGCACGTCGTTGTGTCGGACGCACCCGGCGACGATCTCCTCGATCGAGTTGGGCTCGTGCTTCAGCGCGGTCCGGGCGTCGACGGTGAAGACCACGGCGGCCATGTTCTCGGCCCGGTACCTCTCGGCGATGACGTCGAGGGTGGGGGAGCGGTCCTCCGCCTTGAAGTAGGCAGCGGACGCCTCCGTCAGCGCCGTCGGCAGGGACGTGTGGCCATCGTCGGATTGTTCGATGTGCACGTGCACATCGATCGCGGTGCGGGCCGCGAGGTCGGGATGGTACTCGTAGCGCATGGTCGGGGAGCCCCTCACTTCGCCTGGGCCGGAGCGAGGTCGTCGGGCAGCGGCGGCATCTTCTCGCCGCAGGCCTGCAGGTGACCCTCGACGGGGGTGTCGAACTGCTCGGCGAGCTTCTCATACGTCCAGCCGCCGTCGCTGTATTCGGTGACGATGGGCTGCGGATGGCTGAACAGCTGCAGCCGGTCGCCTCCGGCGCCCACGACCTGGCCGGTGATGCCGGACGCCGCGTCCGAGGCGAGGAAGGCGACGAGACCGGCCACGTCGGCGGCCGTGCCGAATCCGAGAGTCTTGCGGAAGAAGTCCGGCATGGGCTCACCCCGCTTGTCGGCCTCGATCGCTGCCGAGAAGTAGGGGACCGTCTCGGTCATGGCGGTCGCCGCCACCGGGACGACGGTGTTCACCGTGACGCCGGCCTTCTTCATCTCGAGCGCCCACGTGCGCACCATGCCGACAATGCCGGCCTTGGCTGCCGCGTAGTTCGTCTGGCCGAAGTTGCCGTACTGGCCGGTGGAGGAGCCGATGGTGATGATGCGTCCGGCGACCCCGCGCTCCTTGAAAGAGCGGTAGGCCTCGCGCACGCACAGGAACGTGCCGCGCAGGTGAACGTGGATGACGGTGTCGAAGTCGTCATCGGTCATCTTGAGCACCGACTTGTCGCGCAGGACGCCGGCGTTGGTGACCAGGATGTCGAATCCGCCGAAGGCGTCCAAGGCGCCCTCGATGAGGGCGGTGGCGGCCTCCGTGGTGCCGACCCCGACCACGACGGCGGTCGCCCGGCCGCCGGCGGCCGTGATGAAATCGTCGAAGGTGCCCTTGCCCGGCGTCTGG
>CALMAD010000257.1 GCA_937859105.1 uncultured Propionibacteriaceae bacterium | reverse complement strand
TCGAGCGGTGCGCTGAGGTGGCGGGAGGGGATCCCCCGCCGGGCCTGGAATGCGTCCAGGCGGGTGATCATGCAAAGGAGTGCGCGATGGATCCTGCATGACACCGTTCTGACTGGATGTCTCGAGAACCAGAGAGCGTCCGTTCGCAGGTTGCCGGGTGGGCGTCCGAAGTGGGGTGGGAACGCGGCGGGCGTCCGAGCGACTCGCCGAGTCGCCGGTCAGCGGGCGACGGCGTCCTTGGGTCCGACGCGACCGGCCTTGCGGAGGGCGAGGATGATGATGGCGATCGTCCCGAGGGTGCCCATCGCGGCGGCTCCGGCGACGAGGCCGTAGTCGGGCGCCAGGATGCCCCAGATGAACCACAGGTACTGGACGCCCGTCACCATGACGAGCCACCCCACCGAGAGGCCCTCGATGCTGGGCTCGGTGAGGATCGTCCGCATCTGGGCGATCATGCCCACCATCTGCGGAATGTTCACGACGAAGCCGAACACCGCGTTGCCGAGCGCGTCGCCGAGCAGCGCCACGCCGGCCCACCAGAACAGCAGGCTGACCGCGATCACGGCGGCGGGCACCCACAGGGACTTGAGCAGGGAGAGCTGCCGGTCCTTGCAGATCATGTAGATGATGATCAGGCCGCAGATGGCCATGAACAGGTTCGGCACCCAGACGTTCGCGTGCGCGACGCCGATGCCGTAGACGGTCCAGGCAAGGCCTGAACCGGCGACCAACTGCCAGTTCATGAGGGATGCACCCTGGCTCGTCGACGCACGCATCAGGCGGACGACCTGAGGCATCGCGAGAGCGGCACCCAGGACGGCCGCCACCCAGCCGAGGATCAGCAGAAAAGTCTCCATGGGCGAACCCTAGACACGCGCTCCGGTGCGGACGAGGTTCGGTCCAGCCTGTGACCCGACGTCGGTGGCCACGGCTGGACGCCTCCACGCGCGGGGGTGCCGGGTACGATCGCGGCCATGGCAGAGCCCGGCTCGCAGGCGGTCCCGCCGGCACCACGAACGGTCGACGCGCTCGTCGAGGCGCTGGCCGACATCGATCCCTGGCGGCTCGTCGCGATGGGGGCGCCGCGCGACGAGTACGCCCCCGAGGCGCGGCACCTGCTGGGCCGGGGGCGTCCGATCACGCCCGCCGACGTGGTGGACACGTTCGCGTACTTCGCGCGCGGCGTCGACGCGGACGGCGTGGCGGTCCGCGAGGAGGCTGCGCCCGAGCTTCGGGTGGGCGCGGAGGACGCCCGCCGCATCGCCGACGCGGCGAACGTGCTCCTGCACGCGGAGCCGGAGGCGGACCGATGAGCCCCCGCGTCTGCCCGTGCGGCGGCGGCGCCTACGCCGACTGCTGCGGACCCCTGCACGACGGCGTCGCGCAGGCCGAGACCGCCGAGCAACTCATGCGGTCGCGCTACTCCGCGTTCGCGCTCGGCCTCTCCGACTACCTGTTTCGCACGTGGCACCCCCGGACGCGCCCCGAAGCCGTGGACGCCGGCAGCGTCCGGTGGGAGGGGCTGGAGATCGTCGACGTCGTCGACGGCCAGCCCTGGGACGCCCACGGTGTCGTCGAGTTCGTCGCCCGCTACCGCGGCGGACGCCTCCACGAGCGCTCGACCTTCGAGCGCCGGGCCGGGCGCTGGTTCTACGTGGACGCCGTCGGCTGACGTCCGCAGACGCACGCCGGCGTCCGGATACTGAGAGTTCCGGACAGCCGTCCCGCACCCCGGCGACGCTTGCTTTCGAACCGCGGTCCGCCGACGCGCCGCCCACGAAAGGAACCCGCCCCCCATGGCCAGCCAGATCCACGAGCCCGCCGCTGTGCGCCGGACCACAGAACACCCCGCCGCTCCTCCGATCGCTGCGGATGCGGTCCGCAAGTCCTACCCCGTCGGGGATTCTGCCGTCGAGATCCTGCACGGAGTTTCGCTGCGCATCGAGGCGGGCGAGATCGCCGCGGTCATGGGTCCGTCGGGCTCGGGCAAGTCGACGCTGCTGTACTGCCTCGCGGGCCTCGAAGACCCGACCGCCGGTGCGATCACCCTGGCCGGACGCCCGCTCGCCGGGCTCTCCCGCGCCGAGCGCGCCCGGATGCGCCGCGACCGCGTGGGCTTCGTGTTTCAGTCGTACAACCTCATCCCGACGCTGACCGCCTCCGAGCACGTCGCGCTCCCGTACACCCTCGGACGCCGCCGCCCGCCGCGCGGGCTCGTCGCCCAGACGCTCGCGACGGTCGGCCTCGCCGAGCGTGCGGACGCCCGCCCGCCGTCCATGTCGGGCGGCGAGCAGCAGCGCGTCGCGCTGGCCCGCGTGCTCGCGCAGCAGCCGGAGGTGATCTTCGCCGATGAGCCCACCGGCGCGCTCGACACCCGCACCGGCGAGCTGATCCTGGCCGAACTCGTCCGCATCGGGCACACGCCCGGCCGGTGCGTCCTGGTCGTCACGCACGACCCGGCGGTCGCGGCCGCGTGCGACCGCGTCCTGTTCCTGCGCGACGGCCTGCTCGTGTTTACCGGCATTCCGTTCGCGATGACCGGCGGCGTGCTGGCGCTGTGGCTGCGCGGCATGCCGCTGTCGATCTCGGCGGCGATCGGCTTCATCGCGCTGTCCGGCGTGGCGGTGCTCAACGGGCTGGTC
>CALMAD010000256.1 GCA_937859105.1 uncultured Propionibacteriaceae bacterium | reverse complement strand
GCCCGAATGCCGTTAGATTCCTTCTGAACATCGATTCCTTCGGACCAGAAGGATCAGCGCCCGGCCGGCCCGGCCGACGAGGAAGGACCCCCATGGCCCCCACCGTCCCCCCGGTCCCGCTGGGACGCCAACTGCTCCGCCGCAAGCCGCTCGACCTCGCCCACGGCGGTCGCGACGGCGAGCGTCTCGAGCGCACGCTCAGCACGTTCCAGTTGACGATGTTCGGCGTCGGCGCAACGGTCGGCACCGGCATCTTCTTCGTGCTCGGCGTGGCCGTGCCGAAGGCGGGCCCGGCGGTCCTGATCTCGTTCGTCGTGGCGGCGCTCGCGGCCGGGCTGTCGGCGCTCTGCTACGCCGAGATGGCGAGCGCGATCCCGGTGTCGGGGTCGACGTACTCCTACGCCTACTACGCCTTCGGCGAGGGCATCGCGATGTTCATCGCGGGCTGCGTGATCCTCGAGTACGGCGTCTCCGCCGGCGCGGTCGCCGTCGGTTGGAGCGGCTACTTCAACGAGTTGCTCCGCTCGCTGACCGGGCTGGAGCTGCCGCACGAGTTGCTGGTCACGTGGGTGCCCAACCTGTCCGGCACGGTGCCGGGTGTCGTGAACCTGCCGGCCGTCGTGCTGGTGCTGCTGTGCATGTTCCTGCTGCTGCGCGGTGCGACGGAGTCGGCGACCGTGAACGCGATCATGGTGCTGACGAAGCTGGGCGTCCTCGCGCTCTTCGTCGTGATCGGCTTCTCGGCCTTCCAGGCCGATCACTTCTCGAACTTCTTCGGCAAGGGTTTCGCGGGCATCAGTGCCGCGGCCGGCACGATCTTCTTCTCGTTCATCGGCCTGGACGCCGTCGCGACCGCCGGCGAGGAGGTGAAGAACCCGCAAAAGGCGCTCCCCCGGGCGATCATCGGGTCGCTGCTGATCGTGGGCATCACCTACATCCTCGTCGCGGCCGCCGGGCTGGCCGCCGAGCCGGCCGACTACTTCGCGAGCCCCGAGATGGCCGAGGCGGGGCTCGCCCACATCCTGCAGCAGGTGACCGGCAACAACATCTGGAGCACCGTGCTCGCCGCCGGGGCCGTCATCTCGATCTTCTCGGTGACGCTGGTCGTGCTGTACGGGCAGACGCGCATCCTGTTCGCCATCTCGCGCGACGGCCTGATGCCCGAGCGGTTCACCAAGGTGAACCCCCGCCACATGGTGCCGACGTTCAACACGGTCGTCGTGTCGGTGATCGTGGCGCTGATCGCCGGGTTCGTGCCGGCCGACTACCTGTGGGACACGGTGTCGATCGGCACCCTCATGGCGTTCTCCGTCGTCGCGATCGGCGTGCTCGTGATGCGGCGGACCCATCCCGACCTCGAGCGCCCCTTCAAGGTGCCGGGGTACCCGGTGACGCCGGTGCTGACCGTGGCGGTCTGCGTCTACATTCTGTCGGGGCTCGCCCCGATCACCTGGGCCATCTTCGGCTCGTGGATCGTCATCGTCGCCGCGTTCTACCTGCTGTGGGGACGCCGGCACGCGCGACTGAACGACCCCGCGCTGCAGGAGGAGCATCGACAAGTCGCGTCCAGTTCGGCCGGGAAGGACGCCTCCGCATGAGCCTGCTCGTCGGCTTCAGCCCCCACCAGGACGACCACGCCGCGCTCGACCTGGCGTGCCAGGCGGGGCTCACGTTCCGCCAGCCGGTGGACGCCGTGACCGTGGTCCCGCAGGGGTGGCCGACGCCGGTGGCGGGCCACACCGACCGCGAATTCGAGCGGTGGGCGTCCGAGGAGGGCGAGGCGAGCGTCGCGGAGGCGACCTCGCTGCTGGCGCGCCACGCGGACGTCGAGACGGCGGCGTCCTGGCGCAGCGGACGGTCGGTCCCGCAGGTGCTGCTCGACAGCGCGCGAGCGGACTCGGCGTTCGCGATCGTCGTCGGCAGCGGTCCGAGCGGGCCGAACGGCGTGATCACGATCACATCGAAGAGCGACCGGCTGCTGCACTCGTCCCCCGTGCCCGTGCTGCTGGCGCCGCGGGGCTACCGCGCCGCGCCGGGAGCGCCGTTCACCCGGGTGACGATCGGGTTCCGCGACGACGGCACGAGCTGGTCGCTGCTGCGCCGGGCCGCCCCGATCGCGCGGGCATTCGGGCTGAGCCTGCGCATCGTGACGTTCGCGGTGCGCGGGCGCCAGATGTTCCCGCCGTCGATCAGCGGGGCCGAGGACATGGTGCTGCAGCAATGGCGCGAGGGCGCCGAGGCGGAGCAGGCAAAGGCGATCGAGCACCTGACCGAGCGCGGGCTCCCGTGCGAGGCCATCAGCCGCGCCATCGCCACCGGACGCACCTGGGCGAACGCGTTCGACGAACTCGACTGGGACTCGGGCGACCTGCTCGTGGTGGGGTCGTCCACCTCGTCGGACAGGCTCGCGAGCGTCTTCCTGGGGTCGTCGGCGTCCAAGATCGTCCGGAACTCCCCCGTGCCCGTCGCCGTCGTCCCGCGGACGTTCTGGTCGGCGAACGCCACCGATCGCCGGCCCCGGTGATGGCTGTGGGCTAGCGGTGAGGGTGAGGGTGAGGGTGAGGGTGAGCCCGCGCCCCGTGTGCGTTTCTACCTGACGTTCTCCACACTCTGATGTGGAGAATGTCGCACGCCCCCTGGACGCCTGCGCGAGCCGCTGGGCTGGCGCGTTGATACCGACGCCTGCGTAGGCGTCCGGTTGGCCTGCCGCCACCCAGAGCGCTCCCCCGTTCTCCCCGCGAAACCGGCAGCAACCCTTCATCGAGTGGTGGCGAATCGACCTGGTGCCCCCCGGGCCGGGTAACGTCACCCGCGGCGTCCTCATGCTCGACCCCTCACACCCTGACTGGCTCGTTCTCGGCGACGACGGCCGAGCGGCGGTGCGCTCACGGCGTCCCCGCGAGAACGGGCCAGTCAGGGTTCTCGTTATCCGTCCTCTCGGGAAAGGACGCCCCGCGTGCCCGCTCGTCCATCGGACGCCGCCCCGCTCTGCTTCCGAAAGGGAAGCAAACCGGACGACCGCGGTCGCCGGCCATCGACGCGCGGGACGCCTGGGCTCTCGTCCGAGGCCAGCGTCCGAGAACCGAGATCCCTGTGCCCGCGACCCGGAGGCCCGCGACCCGGAGGCCCGCGACCCGGTGGCCCGCGGCGCCAGGCCCGCGTCCGAGGCCCACGACCGCGACCATCGACACGTGCGGCACGTGGTCAGGCGTCCGGGGCCCGCGATGCCCGGGGCGTCCGGCGTCGCGTTGCTGTGTGACGTTCTCCACACCAGAGTGTGGAGAACGTCCGGTAGAAACGCACACGGGGGCGCG
>CALMAD010000255.1 GCA_937859105.1 uncultured Propionibacteriaceae bacterium | reverse complement strand
AGGCTAGTTGCCGAGATGGGACCTGGGCTTCGGGGGCGCGCGCGTCCCGCGCACCGAGCGCGACTCGGTGTCGCTACCCTGCCTCAGGGCTCAGACGGCCCGCTTCTTCAGCTTGCGGCGCTCGCGCTCCGACAGGCCGCCCCAGATGCCGAAGCGCTCGTCGTGCGCCAGCGCGTACTCGAGGCACTCGGCCCGCACGTCGCAGGACTGGCACACACGCTTCGCCTCGCGCGTCGAGCCGCCCTTCTCGGGGAAGAACGCCTCCGGGTCGGTCTGAGCGCACAGCGCGCTCTCTTGCCACCCGAGGACACCCTCGTCCGAGATGGATTCGGCGACCAGCAACTCGTACATTGCTTCCTCCTTGACGCACCGGCCAAAAGCTGAACTGGCTGAATTACATGCCTGTCATTCGGCATTCGTCAAGCTGGACGAGAAAAAACCTCAGGAATCGCGCGATTTTTGCGAGGTGTCGCCATCTTCTGGCGTCACCCGCCGCCACCCCAGCGCCTCGGCCGCTCCGTCGCGAACCTGCGGGCGGCTACGCCGAACGCCGGAGGACGCCCCCGGATCAGCCTGGGCCGACGGGCTCGGGGACGACTCGACGGCCCGGCGGGCCCCCGTCTCATCGTCGTCGTCGCTGCGCGACGTCAACTCGGGCGCACCACCGGACGCCGACGGCGCACCCCCGGACGCCGCGTCCGCCGCCGTCTTCCACACGCTGCCGGACGCCGCGCTCGGCCGCCACACGGGCGGGGCCGGCTCGGGGGCCTCGGCCGGGGAGGGTTCGGGCTCGGGGTCGACGAGGCGTCCGGCCGCGGAGGCGCGGTAGATGATCCACAGCGTGATCGCGCCCATGCCCTTGAGCACGACGGCCAGCAGCCCGCCGAGCGCCTCCAGCACGACCCCGACCGCCCCCGCGGACGCCGACAGCCCCCACACGGTCGCCACGATCGTCAGCAGGACGCCGATCGTCACCACCCACGCGGACGCCAGCGCCAGGCTCTTCGCCCGCGGCGACGGGCTGCCCACGTAGAGACACACGCACACCAGCGCGACCAGCACGATGACCATCGTGAGGTTGAGGGCGTTGTTCGCGGCGTCCTGGAACGCCTGCGTGGTGGGGACGCGCTCGCGCATGACCCGGTCGGCCAGCCGCACGGCGCTCAGCACGAGGCCGGCCACGATGATGACGAGCACGATCCAGGCGGCCGGCTCCCGGAAGCGCTTCAGATTCTCGACCACGGCGGCTCCTAGGCGAACGAGGGGGCGGATTCGGCGATGCGGCCGACGAGCGATTTGACCTTCTCCGCGTCGTCGAGCGTCGTCACCAGCGTGGCGTCGGGCGTGACGACCACGACGGCGCCGCTGATGCCGGCCACCCCGACGAGGTGCCCCGGGCCCGCGGCGTTGAAGACGAGGTTGTGCTGGGCGTCCACCGTGACGGCGAGGCCTTCGACGGCGTTGCCGTCGGCGTCCGTCGCGACGATCTCGGCGAGGGAGGCGAAGCCGCCCACGTCCCGCCACGAGATCGGCAGCCCGACCGACAGGACGCGGCCCGCGCCGCGCCCGTGCGAGACGGGCTCCATGATCGCGTAGTCGACCGACACCTTTCGCAGCGCGGGGAAGATCTCCTCGAGGCGTCCGGGCTCGGCGGCCAACTCGGTGATCGCCGCGTGGGTCTGCGGCTCGAGCAGGCGGACCTCCTCGAGGAAGGACGCCGCCCGCCACACGAACATGCCGGCGTTCCACCAGTAGCGCCCCGAGGCGACGTAGTCGGTGGCGACGTCGAGGGACGGCTTCTCCTTGAACTCGGTGACCACGCAGGCGTCCCCGAAGCCTGGGACCGGCTGGCCGCGTTCGAGGTAGCCGTAGCCGGTGTGCGGCTCGGTGGGCACGACGCCGAGCGTCACGAGGGCGTCCGGCTGATCTTCGGCGAGCGCGAACGCGCGATCGAGGGACGCCGCGAAGGCGTCCACCGGCTCGATGATCTGGTCGGCGGTGAGCTGCGCGATGACGGCCTCGGGTTCGCGGTCGGCGAGGACGGCCGCCGGCCAGGCGCAGGCGTTGAGCGAGTCGCGGCCGATCGGCTCGCCGAGCAGGTTCTGCTCGGGCAACTCGGGCAGGTCATCGCGGACGGCGTCCAGATAGGACGCCCCGGTCACGACCACGACCCGCTCCGCCGGGACCAGCCGCAGCGCGCGCTCGAAGGCGAGCCGCAGCAGGCTCGTGCCGTTGACGATCTTGAGCAGCTGCTTCGGCGTGCCCTTCCGCGAGAGCGGCCAGAGCCGGGTGCCGGAACCGCCGGCCATGATCACCACGTAGCGCATGGCGACAGACTATCGACCGCCTAGCATGAGTGGGTGACTGCCATCCCGCCCGTGCACGACCTGCTCGCGGCGCGCGCCCGCCGCTCGGGCGGGGCGCCGCTGCTGACCCACTACCGGCCCGCGTCCGGGGAGCGGGTCGAGCTCAGCGCGACCAGCCTGGCGAACTGGGCCGACAAGGCCGCGAACCTGCTCGACGGGCTCGGGGTGGACGAGGGTTCCGAGGTGGCGCTGCCCGTGCTGGTGGAGCGTCCGGCGTCGTGGATGGGGCTCGTGCTGCCGCTCGCATGCTGGCAGCGGGGCGTCGGGGTGCGGGTCGTGCCGCGCGAGGAGGCGTCCGGGGCGGACCTGGTGGTCATCGGTCCGGACGCCCCCGGCCCCGTCGGCTTCGAGACGCTCGCCTGCTCGCTGCACCCGTGGGGGCTCGCGCTGCCGGGGCTGCCCGACGGGGTGACCGACTTCAGCTCGTCGGCGATGGCCGAGCCGGACGCCCACGGGGGCGTCCCGGCGCAGCCGTCCGCTGTGGCCTGGCTCTCGGACGCCCGCGACGTGACGTTCGCCGGCCTCCGCGACCTGGAGCCGCTCGACGAGCGGGTACTGCTCACGCCCGACGACCCGTGGGAGGCCGTGTCGACGGTCTGGAGGGCGGCGTCCGGACAGGGGTCGGTCGTCCTCGTCGACGGGCCCGCGGACGCCGACCAGCTCGCCCGGATCGCCCACGACGAGCGCGCGGTGCGTTTCTAACTGACGTTCTCCACACTCTGGTGTGGAGAACGTCACACGGGTCAGGGCGGCGCCTCCCCTGCGCGGACGCCTCTCCCGTGCGGACGCCTCGCCTGGCAGCGCCTCCCACCCCGGGCAGCCCTCGCCCCGCCCCCCAAGCACTGCACCCTGGCCCCGTGCGGCCCCTCGCCTCGCGCCCCGCCCCGTGCGGACGACTCTCGCCTCACCCCGTGCGGACGAGACTTCCCCCTCCCCCCCCCGTGCAT
>CALMAD010000254.1 GCA_937859105.1 uncultured Propionibacteriaceae bacterium | reverse complement strand
CGGGTCGCCTGGACGGCGAAATCCCTCCACCGGGCGACCTCGAACGCCTCGGCCATCTCCAGGATCGTCAGGATCGTGCCCGCGTCGCCGACGATGCCGTGGTAGGTGCTCCAGCCGTACCCCTCGCCGACCTGCTGCGCGTCGTCGATGGCCGCCTCGACGATCTCGTGGATCGTGCGAACCAGGCCTTCCTCGCCCGTGACGCGGAAGACTTCCAGGAGGGTGTGCGCGACCCCGGAGTAACCCGTGGTGAACGCCCAGGGTGAGAAATTGCGGACGAGCGGTCGTCGATTCTCCCAGCGCCACTGCATGTAGTGGGCGGCGGCGACGGCATCGTCGAGGTAGGCGTCCTGCCCGGTCGCGGCGGCCAGCTCCAGCAGGAAGTGTGCGATGCCAGCGCTGCCCGAGTAGAAGCTCAGGTCGTCGTAGTAGTCGGGTTTGGTCGATCGCGCGTCGTCGAGGGACCAGTAGACCCCGTGCTCGCCGGTGATCTTGCGCGAGTCGATGAAGCGCGCGGCGGCGACCGCGGCGTCGAGGAAGTCCTCGTCGCGCGGCGGGCGAAAGATCGGGGGAACTTCAGTCATCGGTGTCTCTCTGAGGCGGTTCGTTCTCATCAGCGGGGTGCTCGCATCGTTCGATAGGGGTAGGTGCGCGATGGGCGTGCGCGGGGCCGGGGACGCCGGCGCAGTGTCGTCGAGCTCGGTCGACGAGCCGGTGTGAGGGGTGCGCACGCATGCGCGTCGCTAGCAACAGGCGTAGCCAGGGACACCCCGATGCCTCATCGGGGTGCGCCGCACGGATGCGAGGGCTGACATGGCGCGGACTCTAGCTGGGCCGTCGGGGGGCTTCAATGGCTTGCCAGCATTTGTTCAACGACGACGGTATGTGCGGGTCGACGCCCCGCGTGACCCACGATCCGAGGCACCATCAGTAGGGCGGCGGCTGCCTCCGGTCGCGGCCCGCGCGGACCTGGTTGATGATGACGGACACGACGATCGCCGCCAGGATCCAGTACCAGCCACCGCCGCGGGTGAAGATCATCAAGAAGATGGCGACCGGCCAGACGATGCCCTGGGCGATGGCGAGATAGTCGGTGCCGCGGGGCTGGACGCCGCCCGACCGATCCTTCCGATCGGGCAGCCGGTTGCCCGCCGGCGGCCGCGAGTACGACGCGGGAGAAGAGCCGCCCGTCTCGTCGGGGCGCGGGTCGGGGAGGTCGCTAAAAAGGGGCGTCAGGTCCTGCATCGTGCGTGCCGCCAGGGCCGACTGCATACGGTCGGAGAACTCGCTCTCGTCGAGGCGGCCCAGTTCGAAGTGCTCGCGCAGCATCTCGACCGCGGCGTCGCGATCGCCGTCGGAGATGCGCCGGGGCACCGGATCCATGCTCATGCGCGACATCCTAGGCTGACCGCTCGCCGGTCCGGAGGAATGATCGGGGCCGGTCATGGCAGAGTAGTCCAGGGTTCAGACGGAAGGATGAGGGCGTTGCGGATCGTGCAGAAGTTCGGCGGCTCGTCGGTGGCGGACGCCGAGAGTATCAAGCGGGTCGCGCGGCGCATCGTCGCCACCGACGAGCAGGGGCACGACGTCTGCGTGATCGTGTCCGCGATGGGCGACACGACCGACGAACTGCTCGACCTCGCCCAGCGCGTGTCGCCCAACCCGCGCCCGCGCGAGCTGGACATGCTGCTGACGGCGGGGGAGCGGATGTCGGCGGCCCTCCTCGCCATGGCGATCAACGACCTCGGGCACACGGCCCGCTCGTTCACCGGCTCGCAGGCGGGCGTCCTCACGACCGAATCGCACGGTGACGCGCGCATCATCGACATCACGCCCGGGCGCATCGAGAGCGCGTTGGGCGATGGCGACGTCGTCATCGTGGCCGGTTTCCAGGGCGTCTCCCAGACGACGAAGGACGTGACGACGCTCGGCCGCGGGGCGTCCGACACCACGGCCGTCGCGCTGGCGGCCGCGCTGGGGGCGTCCTTCTGCGAGATTTACTCCGACGTGGACGGCGTGTTTACCGCCGACCCGCGGATCGTGCCGGGGGCGCAGCGCATCCCGGAGATCAGCTACGACGAGATGCTCGAGATGGCGGCGAACGGGGCGAAGATCCTGCACCTGCGCTGCGTCGAGTACGCCCGACGCGAGCACGTCGATGTGCACGTGCGGTCGTCGTTCTCCGACAAGCCGGGAACCTGGGTGAAGGACCTTGACGAAGGGAAGCGTATGGAAGCCGAAGCCGCTCTGATCACGGGCATCGCCCACGACCGGACCGAGGCCAAGATCACCGTGGCCGGCGTCCCCGACAAGATCGGGAACGCCTCGCGCATCTTCGAGGCCGTCGCCCGGGCGGGCATCAACATCGACATGATCGTCCAGAACGCGTCGGTGCAGGACAATACGACCGCCATCTCGTTCACCCTCCCGCAGAACGACGGCCCGAAGGCGATGGCCGCCCTTGCCGCCGTGCAGGACGAGATCGGCTTCGCCCAGGCGACCTACAACGACAAGATCGGCAAGGTGTCGGTCATCGGCGTGGGCATGCGCTCGCATCCGGGTGTCTCCGCGCACACGTTCACCGCGCTCGCCGAGGCCGGCATCAACATCTCGATGATCTCGACCTCGGAGATCCGCATCTCGGTGGTCGTGCCGATCGACGACATCGATCGGGCCGTCCGCGCCGTGCACACCGCCTTCGGCCTGGACGCCAGCGGCGAGGCCGTCGTCTACGCCGGCACCGGTCGGTAGGACGTCGCGCCGGCGATAGGACGCCGCGCGCGCGTCGGCCTTCCCCCGGGGCCGGACCCTGACTGGCTCGTTCTCAAAGCGAGGCCCCGAGCGGACGCCCGCTCACGGGTCGGCGACGAGAACAAGCCAGTCAGGGTGGCGGCGCCCGGCCGGCCCCTGGCGAACCGCCGGAGCGCTCCCGGGGGCGGGCGAGGGTGAGCACCGCGGCGACGAAGGCGTCCGGCTGCCGCCGGATCTCGCCGGCCCCGAATCGCGCCACGCGCCAACCCAGCATGGCCAAGCGGCGATCCCGGGTTCGGTCGCGGGCGCGGGCCGACGTGCTGGCGTGATAGGCGTCCCCGTCGATTTCGATGTCGACCCGACAGGGCTCCAGCGCGATGTCGCAGATCGCGACCAACACCCCGTCTCGATCGAAGACGCGCCTGTTCGCCCGCCAGACCAGCGGCGTCCTCGCTTGTCGCGGCCATGTCTCCCTGACCCGCTCCATCAGCCGGTGTGCCGACCGCTCGGCCTCCGACCAGGGCTCCGTGCGCGACTCCTCCAACAGCCGTCGGCGGAGGGCGTCCCCGCGACGGGGCCCGGCGAGGTGGAGAGCCTGCCACAACTCGTCCAGCGTCACGCCCCGCCGGAGCGCGTCGTCGAGGACGCCCGCGCCGACCATGTCGACGAGATCGAGCGCCGTCAGGGCGCGGGACGTGATCGGGACGCCGTCGACTGTTCGAACCAGCCTCGGCGGGACGCGCCGCTGCGTAAAACGAAACCCCTCCCTCGATTGCAAGACGCGCGACGCCGCGGTGATCGTGGTCGGCTCGGGCACCTCCTCCCACCCGTGCAGCCGCGCGGCCGTCGCGCCCGTCAGCACCGCTGCCGGATCGGCCGCCCGCACCGCCCGCGCCCGGACGCCGAACGCCTCCGACTCCTCGGGGCGGCAGTACGCCCCACGCAGGAGCCGGACCAGTTGCCCCGTGCGCAAGCAGTGGTCGAGATGACGGTGTAGGTCGGGGTGTTCCCGCCGGCACAGGACGCCTTGGCCCCGCGCGAGGGCGTCCGCGAGTTCGCTCTTCATGCCTTTCACAATGGGGACGAATGACCGATTTTTGTCAGGACGCCGGGGTCGATTTTTGATTCCCTGCCGCACCCCCCGGGGGCAGACCCTGACTGGCTCGTTCTGGAAGTCAGGCCCCCAGCGGACTCCCGCTCACGGGCCGCCGTCGAGAACAAGCCAGTCAGGTGCCCGGCCCCACAGGGCCTCTCGCGACGGGCGCCCCTGGCTCGACAGCCGGACCGGTGGGTAGAGTGCGCCGCAGACAGGGGAGCGCCACCGGCGCTGAGAGTGCGGCCCGCCGCAGACCCTCGAACCTGACCCGGTTCGCACCGGCGTAGGGAGTCGAGCCTTCTCCTCGGCCGAGTCCGAGCCCCCCACCGATGGGGAGGAATCATGCAGAAATCTTGGGGCCTGGGCCTCGCCGCCGTGGCCGTCGCGCTGTCCCTGACGGCCTGCGCGCCGTCGTCGGGCGGGGCGAGCGCCACGCCGACGGAGACGAAGCAGCTCACGGTCGTCGTCCACGATTCGTTCAACGTGTCGCAGCCGCTGCTCGACCGGTTCAAGGCGGAGACCGGCTACACGGTGTCGATCGCGAAGAGCGGGGACGCGGGCGGCATGACGAACAAGCTGATCCTCACCAAGGACGCCCCCCTCGGCGACGCCGTCTACGGCATCGACAACACGTTCGCCGGACGTGCGCTCGCGGGCGACATCCTGGAGCCGTACGAATCGCCGAACTACCCCAAGAACACGCCCGATCTTTCCGCTGACACCAGCGAACGCCTCACCCCGATCGACTTCGGCGACGTCTGCGTGAACGCCGACAAGCAGTGGTTCGCCGCGAAGAAGGTCGCCGTGCCGGCCACGCTCGACGACCTCGCCAAGCCCGAGTACAAGGACCTGCTCGTCGTCGAGAACCCGGCGTCCAGTTCGCCCGGCATGGCCTTCCTGGCCGCGACCGTCGGCGCGAAGGGGGCCGACGGCTACCTCAACTACTGGGGGCAACTGAAGAGCAACGGCGTCAAGGTTGCCAAGGACTGGGAGACCGCCTACAACACCGAGTTCTCCGGGTCGTCCGGCAAGGGCAGCCGGCCGCTCGTGGTCAGCTACGCGACGTCGCCCGCCTACGAGGTTCCGGACGGCGGCGGCCAGCCGCCCACCGAGGCGCTCCTGCAGACCTGCTTCCGGCAGGTCGAGTACGCGGGCGTCCTGAAGGGTGCGAAGAACCCGGTCGGGGCGCAGAAGTTCATCGACTGGATGCTGAGCGCGGACGTCCAGGCCGACATCCCCGAGCAGATGTACATGTACCCGGCCGTCCGCGACACGAAGCTGCCGGAGGCGTGGCAGAAGTACGCTCCGCTCGCCGAGAAGCCGTGGACGGTGCCGGCCCGAGACCTCTCCAACAACCGCGACTCCTGGATCGCCGCCTGGACGGCCAAGGTCGTCGGGTGAGCCCGGGGCGGGCGGCGTCCGGCCAACTCGGCGGCACC
>CALMAD010000253.1 GCA_937859105.1 uncultured Propionibacteriaceae bacterium | reverse complement strand
ATGGGCGGGGGGCGGCGGCCGGCGCGGCAGCAGGCGTCCAAGAAGAAGGGTCGCAAGGGCGTCTCGGGCAACCCCGCCAAGCGGGCGGCGGCGTCCGCGCCGGCCGAGCAGCCGGCGGCACCGGCGCAGCCGGCCGTCGACGAGTTCGGCCTGCCGATCTCGGGCGCTCCGAGCTCCAGCGCGATGGACGAGTTCCAGTTGCCGCCCGAGCTCGCCAAGATGTTCGACCAGAACAAGGGCCGCTGAGCCCGAGCCGCGGCTCTTGTGGCCCGGCCGTCCCGGGCGGGAGGCTAGGGCCATGACCCACGAGCCTCCGCTGTCTGCGCTGGGGACGCCGCTGGCGGCCGTCACCCACACCCACGACGGCTCCACGCACACGCACGTCGGCCCGCACGCGCACCACGGAGGCGTCCCGGCGGGGCCGCCGCCGCGGCTGCATCTGCGCGGCACGGTGCTCCCCGGGGGCGAGGAGCGCGACCTGTGGGTGGTCGACGGACGCCTGTCGTTCACGCCCGTCCCCGACGCGGAGACTGTCGCGACCGGCGTGTGGATCCTGCCCGGGCTGGTCGACGCCCACTGCCACATCGGCCTCGGCCACCAGGGCGTGGTGGACGCCGAGACCGCCGAGCGGCAGGCGCTGACCGACCGGGACGCCGGGACGCTGCTCATCCGCGACGCCGGGTCGCCGGCCGACACCCACTGGATCGACGAGCGCGACGACCTGCCGCGCATCATCCGCGCGGGCCGGCACATCGCGCGGCCGTTCCGCTATATCCGCAACTACGCGGTCGAGGTCGAGCCGGACGCCTTCGTCGCCGAGGTGGAGACCCAGGCCCGCCGCGGCGACGGCTGGGTCAAGATCGTGGGCGACTGGATCGACCGCGACATCGGCGACCTCAGCCCGCTCTGGCCGGCCGGCGTCGCCAAGGCGGCCATCGACGCGGCCCATGCTCTCGGCGCGCGCGTGACCGCGCACTGTTTCGACGAGCGCTCCGTCACCGAGCTCGTGAACGCCGGCATCGACGGCATCGAGCACGGCACGGGGCTTGACGACGCGACGATCGCGACCATGGCCGAGCGACAGGTCGCGCTCGTGCCGACGCTCATCAACATCGAGACGTTCCCCGACATCGCCGAGCGCGGCGAGGACAAGTTCCCCCTCTACGCCGCGCACATGCGTGCGCTGCACGCGCGCCGCTTCGAGACCATCGGCAAGGCGAAGGACGCCGGCGTCCCCATCTACTCCGGCACGGACGCCGGAGGCACCCTCAGCCACGGCATCCTGCCCGACGAGATCGCGCTGCTGGCGCGCGTCGGCGGGCCCGAGTTCGCCCTGGGCGCGGCGTCCTGGCGGGCGCGCGCCTGGCTGAGGGAGGACGCGCTGGCCGACGGGGCGTCCGCCGACCTGTTGGTGCTGGACGCCGATCCGCGCAAGCACCTCGAAGTCGTCCGGCATCCGCGGCTCATCGTGCTGCGCGGGCGCGTGGTCGGCGGGTCCGCAGGCTGAGGGCCGGCGTCCTGCCGAGGGTCGTGCTCGCGCTCAGAGCGTCGCGATCGTGACGATGTTGAGCGCGATGAGCGCCACGGTGATCAGGGCGTTCACGATCTGCATTCCGACGCCGTCGGCGTGGTCGCCCATGACGCGGGGGCTCCGCGTGAACAGGGCCAGCGGGACGACCGCGAGCGCGATCCCGAAGCTGAGCACCGCCTGGCTGACCACCAGGACGACGGTCGGGGAGACGCCCGTTATGAGAATGAGGACCGCGGGCGCTACGGTCGCGACCCGGCGCACGGTGGGGGAGAGCCGGACGGGGGCGAGATCCTTCAGCACCCGCGAGCCGGCGTGCGTGCCGACGATCGCCGAGCCGATGCCGGACGCCAGCAGCCCGATCGCGAAGATCACCGCGGCCAGCGGCCCGAGCGTGGTCATGAAGACGTGGTAGGCGGCCTCGATGGTGTCGCCGCCGGCGTCCTGCAGGGTGGTCGCGGCGAGCAGGAGCATCGCGATGTTCACGGTGCCGGCCACGGCGAGTGCCGACCCGACGTCCCACCGCTGCGCCCGCAGCAGCTCGGGCAGCGGGTGGAGACGGCGTCCGTTGCGGAAGTGCCGGTCGACGGCCAGCGA
This sequence comes from uncultured Propionibacteriaceae bacterium, assembly GCA_937859105.1. Taxonomy (GTDB): domain Bacteria; phylum Actinomycetota; class Actinomycetes; order Propionibacteriales; family Propionibacteriaceae; genus Propioniciclava. Next base: position 1,620 of record CALMAD010000253.1, on the reverse strand, counting down.
GCTGTGCAGGTAGATGGCGTGGGGCATGACGGTCGCCCCCAGCATCGCGGCGACGAGCAGCCAGGCCTTCTGGTCGGGCACGAACGGCACGAGACCCTCGATCGTCCGCGGCCACGACGGGGGCGCGAACGCCAGTGCGCCCACGAACCCCACGACCACGATGGCCAGGACGCCTCCGACCGCCAGCTCGAACACGTGCTCGCCCCGCCGTCGCAGCGCGTGCAGCAGCAGCACCGAGAGGACGCCGACGATCAGGCTCCCGAGCCACAGCGGGACGCCGAACAACAAGTAGAGCGCCAACGCGCCGCCGACGACCTCGGCGAGATCGGTCGCGATCGCCACCACGAACGCCTGCGCGCCGTAGGCCCAGATCCACGCCCGCGGGCGTCCGGACTGCGTCAGCCAGGCCTCCACGAGGCTGGTCAGCGAGCGTCCGGTGACCAGGCCGAGCTTCGCGGACTGGTACTGGACGAGGGCCGCCATCGCGCTCGCCGCCACGAGCACCCACACCAGCCCGTAGCCGTAGGTCGCCCCAGCGCTGAGGTTAGCCCCGACGTTCCCGGGGTCGACGTACGCGATCGACGCCACGAACGCGGGCCCGAGCAGCGCGACGAGACGGACCTTGTTCGGCCTTTCCACTCTCTGTTCGCCTGTCACAGACGCAACGCTAGCGCCCGGGTTCGCGCGGGACGGCACCCGCATGGCAGAATGGCCGTTGCATCTGTGACCAGGTGGCGCCCTCTCATGCCCTCTGGTCGCGGTTCATCCGGTAGTCAGGCGGCGGCGTCCCACACCGTTTCCCGGCTCCACCCGCCCGCCCGCGCACGTGCACGGGCTTGTTCCTACAGGAGTATCCACACCAGTGGCTGTCAAGATTCGTCTGAAGCGGATGGGCAAGATCCGCTCCCCGCACTACCGCATCGTGGTCATGGACGCCCGTCAGAAGCGCGACGGCCGGGCCATCGAGGAGATCGGGATCTACCACCCGAAGAACGACCCGTCGGTGATCGAGGTCAACTCCGAGCGCGCCCAGTACTGGCTCGGCGTGGGCGCCCAGGCCACCGAGGCCGTCGTCGCCCTGCTCAAGCGCACGGGTGACTGGCAGAAGTTCAGCGGCGACACGAGCCCGTCGGGCGTCGAGCCGCAGCCTGAGCGTGCCGATAAGCTCGCGCGCTTCAACGCTGCGCTCGCCGAGGCCGACGACCAGCCGTCCGACGCCATCACGTCGCGCCGCAGCAAGGGCTCCGACGCGGCCGACGAGCCGGCTGAGGCTGCCGCCGAGGCGCCGGCCGACGAGCCGGCCGAGGCCTGATCGTGCTGGCCGACGCGCTCGAGCACCTCGTCGGTGGGCTGGTGTCCCATCCCGACGATGTGTCCGTCTCCGACTTCGACCGGCGTCGCGTTCGCACCCTGGAGGTGCGCGTCCACCCCGACGACGTCGGCAAGGTCATCGGCCGTCAGGGTCGTACCGCCGGTGCCCTGCGCACCGTGATCGGTGCGCTCGCGGGGCGCGAGCAGGTGCGCATCGACTTCGTCGACGTGGATCGTCGTCCGCGCCGGCGTTCCTGACCGAAACCAGACCCCGTCGACGCCCCGACGCCTTCGTGCGCGGGGCGTCGC
>CALMAD010000252.1 GCA_937859105.1 uncultured Propionibacteriaceae bacterium | reverse complement strand
TGGAACGCGGGCGGGATCGCGACGACCTTCATGCCGGCGGCCAGCGCGGAGCGCAGGCCGCTGCCCGAGTCCTCGATTGCCACGCAGCCGGCGGGGTCGGCGCCGAGCTGTCGGCAGGCCTCCAGGTAGCCGTCGGGCTCGGGCTTGCCGTGGGCGACGTTCTCGGTGGAGACGCGGACGTTCACCAGGTCGGCCACGCCGAGCGCCGCGAGCCCGGCGTCGATCAGGACCGCCGGCGACGAGGACGCCACCGCGACCGGCCACTCGGCCGCCATGCGGCGGACGGCGTCCGCAGCACCCGGGATCATCTCCAGCGAGCCGTCGGCGTACATGGCCCGCAGCGCCTCGATGGTGCGGCGGGCGGCGTCCGATGGTGTCCCGGCCAGGCCGACGCGCTCGGAGAGGTACGTCGACCACTCGCGCGTGTTCATGCCCATCATCGCGGTGGTCGCCTCGGGCGGCCAGTCGACGCCGTCCTCGGCGGCGAGGCCGCGTCGGACGCGATCCCACGCGGGCTCGGTGTCGGTCAGGGTGCCGTCGAGGTCGAAGACGATCGCGTGGGGGAGTGCCATGCCCGCTATTCAAGCAGCCCGGCCGGCGGACCCCCTAGCCAAGGGAGGCGAGATCCCAATCGATGGGGTCGGCGCCCTGCGCGATCAGCGCCTGGTTGGCGCGCGTGAACGGGTGCGACCCGAAGAAACCGCGGTCGGCCGACATCGGCGACGGGTGCGCGGACGCGATGATCGGGGTGTCGCCGAGGGCTGAGGAGAGGTTCTGGGCGTCCCGCCCCCACAGGATCGCGACCAGCGGGCCGCCGCGCTCGGCCAGCGCGTCGATCGCGCGGGCCGTGACGGCCTCCCAACCCTTCCCGCGATGGGACGCCGGCGCCCCCGGACGCACCGTCAGCACCCTGTTGAGCAGCAGGACGCCCTGGCGGAACCAGCCGGACAGGTCGCCGTGCTCGGGCGGGGTGACGCCGAGGTCGGATGCCAACTCCCGGTAGATGTTGTGCAGCGACCGCGGGAGCGGCCGGACGTCGCGCGCGACCGAGAACGACAACCCGACGGCGTGGCCGGGCGTCGGATACGGGTCCTGCCCGACGATCAGCACCCGGACGTCCGCCAGCGGCAGCGTGAACGCGCGCAGCACGTTCTGGCCCGCGGGCAGGTAGCCGCGCCCGGCCGCGAGTTCGGCCCGCAGGAACTCGCCCATCGCCGCCACGTCGGCCTCGACGGGCTTCAGCGCCTCGGCCCAGTCGGGGGCCACGAGTTCGGACAGCGGTGCGGGGGTCACCGCCGTCACGTTAGTGCATCCGGCTCGGCTCAGCGCGTCCGCCTCCGCGGGAACGCTGTGGCCCGGCACTAGGCTGACGCCGACCCGAAAGGAGTGTGCCCGTGGGCCTCTTCGATCTCTGGCGCCCCCGCCCGGCGCCCACCCCCACCGTCGTCGAGCGCACCGTGGTGCGCGAGGTCGCGCCCCCGCCGTCGCCGGCGCGGCCCTCCGCCGTTCCTGACGGGCTGCGGGACGCCGCCGGCTGGGCCTGGCGGCTCCTGCTGCTGGCCGGCTTCGTGATCGGCCTCTTCCGGGCCCTCGCGTACTTCTCCGCGGTCGCCGTGCCCATCGCGGTCGCGTTCCTGCTGGCCGCGCTGCTGACCCCGGCCGTCAGCCAGCTCCGGCGCTGGGGCGTCGGGCCGATCCTGTCCGCCGCGATCGCGCTGGTCGGCATGGTGCTGCTCCTCGCGGCGCTGCTGACGGCGGTCGGGGTGCAGGCGGCGTCCGAGGCGCCCGAACTGGTCAACCAGACCACGACCGGCCTGCAGCGGGTCATGGACTGGCTGGCGTCCGGGCCGCTGCACATCTCCGCCGATCAGGTGAACGCCTACATCGCGCAGGGCCGCACGTGGCTGCAGTCGCAGGGCTCGCAGCTCGCTACCTGGGCGGGCAGCGTCGGCTCGTCGGTCGGCAACTTCCTCGCCGGGCTGGTGACGGCCCTGATGGCGTCCTTCTTCTTCGCCGCGACGGGGTCGAGCATGTGGGCGTCCACCGCCAAGTGGCTGCTCCCCGAGCACGCGCGCGAGCCCATCACGCGCGCGGCTCGCAAGGGGTGGAACTCCCTGGTGCAGTACATGCGGGCGACCGTGATCGTCTGCCTCGTCGACGCGACGGGCATCGCCCTGGTCGCGTTCTTCCTCGGGGTGCCGATGCCGTTCGCGCTGTTCGCGCTGACGTTCATCGCCTCGTTCATCCCGATCGTCGGCGCGGTGCTGGCGGGCGTCGTGGCGGCCGTGCTGGCGCTCGTGACCAACGGGCCCGGGGCCGCGCTGATCATGGTGGCGGGCGTCGTCGTGGTGAACCAGGTGGAGGGCAACATCCTGCAGCCGTTCCTGCTGGGGCGCGCTGTCTCGCTGCACCCGCTGGCGACGCTGCTCGGCCTGACCGCGGGCGCCACGATCTCCGGGGTGCTGGGTGCGCTGCTGTCGATCCCCGTCATGGCGTTCCTGGCCGCGTTCGTGAAGGCGATGCGCTACCCCGAGCAGGTCCCCGACGAGCGCGAGCCTCGCGAGCGCAGACCGAGCCGGAGGCGTCCTGGCGGCAGCAGCCGGGCCGCAGGATCGGACGCCCCCGGCCCCGCCGGGCCGATCGAGGCTCCCCGTACCCTGGAGGCATGAGCCCCGATCTCACGCCGATCCTCGACGACCTGGCCGCCGGCCGCATCGACGCCGCCGAGGCCGCACGGCGCATCGACGCGGCGAAGGCGTCCGCGCAGAAGCCCGAGTCGACCCCCAAGCCGGAGCCCCCGATCGACGCGGAGATCGTCGAAGACCCGGGTGAGCCCGAGGTTTCGAGTGAGGCTGAGGTTCCGAGCGAGGAGCAGGTGCCGGCCGGGCGCGTCGGCGTCCGGGCGATGGGACGCCGCGTCCGCGTGCTGGGCGACGCGAGCGTCCCCGCGGTGACGGCCCAGGGGCCGCACACGCTCAGAAGGGTCGGGGACCGCTGGGAGGTCGAGGCCGAGGGCGACTTCGCGGGGTTCCGCGGGCTGCCCGACCTCGCGAGCCTGTCGGGCCTGCGTGCGCCCCGCTCGGTGGACGATCTGGTGAAGCTGGGGCTCGGCCAAGAGGTGGTCGTCCGGGTGAACCCGGCGCTGCCCCTCGACCTCGAGTCCACCGCCGGCGGCGTCGTCGTGGACGGGCTGCCCCTGCTCGGACGCCTCCGCGTCACGGCGGGCACGGCGTCCCTGCGCGGGGTCAGGCGCGTGCAGGACGCCCTCGTGCAGGCCGCGACGGTGACGCTGCAGGGCCGATTCGACCGGGGCCGCTCGCGCGTGCGCTGCGAGTCGGGCGCGATCACCGTCGCGCTGGCGCCGGACGCCGACGTGACGGTCGCCGGCGAGGCGCAGGTCGGGCGGCTGACCTGGCCCGGCGGCGAGACGGGGCTCAGCGAGTACGTCGCCGGCGAGGGCGCGGGCCGCCTGGATCTCGACGTCGTCGTCGGCATGGTGACCGTCACGCAGGAGCCGTCATGACCGACCATGAGACCTGGACGCCGTCCTCCTGCCCGCGGTGCGCGGGCCATCGGCTGCGGGTGACGCGGGTGTGGTGCGTGGACTGCGGCCTGGAACTCGCCGCCGACGACCTCGGGCCGGCGTGCGCGTGCGCGTCCGGGGCCGAGAAGCCCCAGCGTGAGAAGCCCCAGCGTGAGAAGCCCCAGCATGACGAGGACGCCGCAGGCGAAGGTTCGCCCGCGG
>CALMAD010000251.1 GCA_937859105.1 uncultured Propionibacteriaceae bacterium | reverse complement strand
CGTCGTGTCGGCGGGCTGCCCGTTCACCGTCGTCTTGGCCGCCACCGAGACGTCGAGCCGGACTGGCCCGGACGCCGTGAGGCGGTCGGCGTCCAACTCGGGCTTGAAGCCCGCCCACGGGTCATTGGTCAGCGTGTATTGCACGCTGCCCGGCGTCACCGTGCCGCTGATGCGCCACGGACAGCCCTGCGGCGCGGACTGATGCGTATCGAAGCACGCCTTGAGCGCAGCCTGGCCGGCGGCCTTCGCCGCGTCGGTGCCGCGCTGGCTGAGCGCGAGCGTCGGGGAGAGGCGCGCCGTGGCCGCGCCCGGGTCGGTGACGACCACCGGGTCTCCGGTGACGGTCACCTTGTCGTTCGCGGCGGTGGCGGCGTAGGTGCCCGGGAAGACCTGGTTGAGCGTCTGCGTCACCGCCTGCCCGTTGACCAGCACGGATGTCGGGCTCACCGCCAGCTGGCCGGTTACGTCGGCCAGCTCCCAGGTGCCTCCGGTCGTCGACAGACCCAGGCGCGTGTCGACGGCGCGGTCGCCGAGCTTGTAGCTGACCTGGGCGACCGCCTGGTCGCCCGCGGCGTTCAGTTCGATGTCGCCGACGCGCACGTCGGTCAGGGGGGCCGCCTTCTGGGACGCCTGCAGCGCCGCGTCGCTCAGCAGGCCGCCCTGGGCGGGCGGGTTGGCCCCGAAGTCGAGGGCCGCCTGCGCCTTGCCGGACGCCAGCGCGTCGAAGTAGCCCGTCACCACCCGCGTCACCGCGTCCTTCTGCGCGTCGCTCGCGTTGGAGCGCGAACACGTCACGGCGCCCACCACCAGCGCGAGCACGAGGGCCAGCACGCCGACCCAGACCCACGGGTTGCGCAGCCACGCCGGGTTGCCCGCGTCGCCCTCGGACGCCGCCGGCTCGCTGCCCGCCTCACCCTCGGTGTGACCCGGCGTGTCGGACGCCGCCGGTTCGCCGCCGTCGGCGGCCGGCAGCTCGGCGGTGCGCTCGGATTCGGGCTCGGCGCCCTCGCCCTCCACGGACGTGGCGGAGGCGGGGGACGCGGCCTGTTCGGCCGCCCCCGCGTCCACGGGCGCGGCCGGCGCGGGTTGCCCGGTGCCCGCCTCGCCGGCGGGATCGTGGGCGAAGTACTCGTCGTCTTTCACGGGTCTCCTTCGTGGTGCTACTACCCACAACATCCTGCCACGCGGGGGTGACACTCCCTCAGGAGGGGCCCGGCGGCCGTCGCGTCGCGGCGCGCGCACTTGCGGCAGCCCTCCGGTGCGGAAAAGCTTGCGGTATGACCCTCGACCTCAGCCAGCCCCTGCCCGACCTGCTCCGGGCGATCGTCGACATCGAGTCGGTGAGCGGCAACGAGCGGGCGCTCGCGGACGCCGTCCAGGCCGCCCTCGCGCCGCTGGAGCACCTCACGCTGTTCCGCGACGGGGACACGGTCATCGCCCGCACCGATCTCGGGCGTCGGGTGCGCGTCGTGATCGCCGGGCACCTCGACACCGTGCCCGTGGCGGGCAACCTGCCGAGCTGGGTCGAGGGCGACCTCATCTACGGGCGCGGCACGTGCGACATGAAGGGCGGCGTGGCCGTCCAGTTGGCGCTCGCGGCGTCCCTGACGGACCCGCGCCACGACGTCACGTGGGTCTTCTACGACCACGAGGAGGTGGCGGCCAGCCTCAACGGGCTCGGCCGCGTCGCCCGGACGCACCCGGAGCAACTCGAAGCAGACTTCGCCGTCCTCATGGAGCCGACGGACGCCCAGGTCGAGGGTGGCTGCCAGGGCACGCTGCGCGCGGAGATCACGACCACCGGCACGAAGGCCCACTCGGCGCGGGCATGGAAGGGGCACAACGCGATCCACGACGCCGCCGGCATCCTGGACCGGCTGGCCGCCTACGAGCCCCGGAACGTCGTCGTCGACGGGCTGGAGTACCGCGAGGGGCTCAACGCGGTCCGCATCGCGGGGGGCATCGCCGGCAACGTCATCCCCGACCGGTGCACGATCGAGATCAACTTCCGCTTCGCGCCCGATCGCACGCTCACCGAGGCGCAGGCCTTCGTCACGGGCGTCTTCGCCGGGTACGACGTCGAGTTCACCGACCTCGCGCCGGCCGCGCGTCCGGGCCTGGACCTGCCCGCGGCGCGCGAGTTCGTGGACGCCGTCGGCGGCGAGCCCGGCCCCAAGTACGGCTGGACGGACGTGGCGCGCTTCGCCGAGCTCGGCGTCCCGGCCGTGAACTTCGGGCCGGGGGACCCGGGCAAGGCGCACGCCGACGACGAGTTCTGCCCGGCGTCCCATCTGGACCGCTGCGCGGCCGCCCTGACGCGCTGGCTTTCCCCGCGGCAATAGGGTGGCGGCCATGGGTAAGAAGTACCGGCAGCAGGGTCCCGTCATCCGGCGAGCGGGCCAGGTGCAGGCGACGACCACCGACCAGCGGCTCCTGCAGTCGCGCGGCCCGACCGACTGGGTGCATTCGGACCCGTGGCGGGTGATGCGCATCCAGTCCGAGTTCGTGGAGGGCTTCGGCACGCTCGCCGAGCTCGGCCCGGCCGTCAGCGTGTTCGGGTCGGCCCGCACGGCGTCCGACAACCCCTATTACGAGCGGGCGGTCGAGTTGGGCGCGGCCCTCGCGGACGCCGGCTACGCGGTCATCACGGGCGGCGGCCCCGGCATCATGGAGGCCGCGAACAAGGGGGCGCGGGAGGCCGGGGGCACGTCGGTGGGCCTCGGCATCGAGCTGCCCTTCGAGGAGCGCCTCAACAAGTACGTGACGCTCGGCATCAACTTCCGGTACTTCTTCGTGCGGAAGGTGATGTTCCTCAAGTACGCCCAGGGCTTCATCGTGCTGCCGGGCGGGTTCGGCACGTTCGACGAGCTGTTCGAGGCGCTCACGCTCGTGCAGACGAAGAAGGTGACGTCGTTCCCGATCGTCTTGTTCGGGTCCAGCTACTGGCAGGGCCTGCTCGACTGGCTGGAGCAGTCGGTCGAGACCGACGGGTACATCGGCCGCATCGACCGCGACCTGCTGCACGTCACCGACGACGTCGCCGAGGCCGTCGCGATCATCGTCAAGCACGGCGAGAGCGTCGAGCGGGCCGCCCAAAAGGCCCTCCGCGAGGAGCGGGGCAACTGATGCCCGGCCTCGAGTGGGTCATCTACGCGCTCGCCCTGGTGGCCTTGTGGCTAGGGGCGATGGCCGCGCACGGCCGCTTCGGCGGCATGCCGCCCGCCGTCGTCGACGTGCCGCAGCCCACGCTGGCCGAGGGCGCGTTGACCGCCGACGAACTGCGGACGGTGCGCCTCGCCGTCGTCCCGCGCGGCTACTCCATCGCGCAGGTGGACGCCCTCCTCGAACGCGTCGCCCGCCAACTCGACGTCGCCGAAACGCACCGGGACGCCGCCGACGGCGACCCGTCCGCGTGGGGCGCCGACGAGGGCGTACGCTCACCGGCGACGGGTCGCTGACCGGATCGTCGCGGAGGTTCTGCGATACTAGGGGGCGCAAACTACTGCAATCACGTGAATCGAGGTAACGATGGCAGCGATGAAGCCGCGTACTGGAGACGGACCGATCGAGGTCGCCAAAGAATCTCGGGTGATCGCGATGCGCATCCCGGCTGAGGGCGGCGGTCGGCTCGTGATCGAGATGAATGTGCAGGAGGCGGAGGCGCTCTTGGAGGCGCTCAAGGGCGTCGTCGGCTAGCCGGCTTCGTCGCCGCACCACCACGACGCGAAGGCCGCCGGCCGCCGGGC
>CALMAD010000250.1 GCA_937859105.1 uncultured Propionibacteriaceae bacterium | reverse complement strand
TTCCGATCTCGCGTGAGTTTCGTCCGACGCATCTACTAGAGTGAAGTGCGCCGCGGCCCCCGGGGTCGCGGCGCACTGTCACTGATTGAGGAGATCCCCCCATGCCGAGCCCCTGCCGTCGCGTGCTGTTGAAACTGTCCGGTGAGGCGTTCGGGGGCGGCAGGGTCGGCGTCGACCCTGACGTGGTCACCCGCATCGCGTCCGACATCGGCACCGTCGTCGAGCAGGGTGTCCAGGTCGCCGTCGTCACGGGGGGCGGCAACTTCTTCCGCGGGGCCGAACTGCAGCAGCGGGGCATGGAGCGCCGGCGGGCCGACTACATGGGCATGCTGGGCACGGTCATGAACTGCCTGGCCCTGCAAGACTTCCTCGAGCAGCGGGGCGTCCCGACGCGGGTGCAGACCGCCATCACCATGGGCCAGGTCGCCGAGCCGTACATCCCGTTGCGCGCGGTGCGCCACCTGGAGAAGGGCCGCGTCGTGATTTTCGGCGCCGGCTCCGGCATGCCCTTCTTCTCCACCGACACCGTCGCCGCCCAGCGTGCCCTCGAGGTGCAGGCCGAGGTGCTCCTCATGGCCAAGCAGGGCACCGACGGCGTGTACGACAGCGACCCCCAGACGCACCCCGACGCCCGCCGCTACGACGAACTGACCTACGACGAGTTCCTGAACCAGAACCTCAAGGTCGCCGACGCCACGGCGATCAGCCTCGCGCGCGACAACAAGCTGCCCATGGTGTTCTTCGACCTCGGAGTGCAGGGCAATATCGCCCGGGTTGTCTCGGGTGAGAAGATCGGCACGACGGTCCACGCCTGAGGCCGGCCAGCAACCAGAAAGGGAGATCACCGTGATCGCCGACATCCTGAAGACCGCCGAGCAGAAGATGCAGTCTGCGGTGGCGCACACTGTCGAGGAGTTCGGTGCCATCCGCACCGGCCGGGCGCACCCGGCCATGTTCAGCAAGCTCAACGCCGACTACTACGGCACCCCGACGCCGATCCAGCAGTTGGCCACGTTCCAGGTGCCCGAGGCGCGCGTCGTGCTGATCGCGCCGTTCGACCCGAGCTCCATGAGTGCGATCGAGAAGGCCATCCGCGATTCCGACCTCGGCGTCAACCCGGCCAACGACGGCAAGGTGTTGCGCATCGTCATGCCCCAGCTCACCGAAGAGCGGCGTAAGGAGTACGTGAAGGTCACCCGCACCAAGGCCGAAGAGGGCCGCGTCTCCGTGCGCGCGAACCGCCGGCACGCCGTCGACGGGCTGAAGAAGCTGGAGAAAGACAAGGAGGTGGGGGAGGACGATGTGGTCCGCGCCGAGAAGCAACTCGACACCCTCACCAAGAAGTACGTCGAGGAGATCGACAAGTTGCTCAAGACCAAGGAAGCCGAACTGCTGGAGGTCTGAATGACCGCTCCCGGTGAGCCGGCGACGCCCGCGGGCGACACCCAGCCGGTCCCCCCGCCGACGGGGCGGAGGCGCTCGGCCGGCCGCGACCTGCCCGCCGCGATCGCCGTGGGCGTCGCGGCGGTGGTCTACGTCGTCGTGACGCTGGTGTGGTGGCACTGGGGCTTCATCCTGCTCGTCGCGCTCGCGCTGAGCCTGGGCTCGATCGAGGTGCATCAGGCGCTGCGGCGCATCGGCATGAACGCCGCGATCGTCCCCATCGTGATCGGCACCGTCGCCATGATCGTGGGCACGTACGCGGCGGCCGTCCGGGCCACGTGGTGGCACATGCCCTGGCACTCGGTGCTGCTCATGTACCTGGGGGCGACCGTGCTGGCCTCGCTGATCGTCCGGTTCCCGCGCGGGCATGAGGGCTTCGTGCGGGACGCGGCGGCGTCCGTCTTCATCATCGGCTACATCGCGCTGCTCGGCTCGTTCACCGCGTTGATCCTGGCGGGGGAGAACGGGTCGGCGCGCATGGTGACGTTCCTGCTGTGCGTGGTGGGCAACGACACGGGGGGCTACATCGCGGGCGTCCTCTTCGGCAAGCACCCCATGGCGCCGAAGATCAGCCCGAAGAAGACGTGGGAGGGCTTCGTCGGGTCGATGGTGCTCTCGATCGTCGTCGGCGTCCTCATGTGCGTGTTCGCGCTCGGGGCGCCGTGGTGGGTCGGCGTCCTGATCGGTGCCGCGATGGTGTTCTTCGGCACCTGCGGCGATCTCATCGAGAGCTCGATCAAGCGCGACGTGGGCATCAAAGACATGAGTTCGATCCTGCCCGGCCACGGCGGCGTGATGGATCGGCTCGACTCGCTCCTCGTCGCCGCCGCGCCGGCCTGGCTCGTCATGTATCTGCTGATCCCGGGCGGGTAATCTCGCCGCCGTGACCGAGGGAATGACCGACGAAGAGCGGGCGCTCGCCGACGAACTGGACGCCCACGCCCGGCGTGGGCGCACGCTGCCGCTGCAATTCGCCGCGCGGCGTCGCGGCAAGCCGCCGCGCCACTGGGCCGACCTCGCCCCCGACGAGCGCGTCGCCGCCGTTGTCGAGGCGGGCTGGCCGAAATTCCGGGCGTCCCAGCTCTCGCACCACTATTTCGCGGGGGCGTCGGACGATCCGGCGTCCTGGACCGACCTGCCCCAGGGGCTCCGCGCCGA
>CALMAD010000249.1 GCA_937859105.1 uncultured Propionibacteriaceae bacterium | reverse complement strand
GTCTTCCTCGACCCGGACCCCGACCCGGCGGCCTCCTTCGCCGAGCGCGCGCGCCTGGCGGCGCTGCCGCGGTCGTCGTGGGCCGACTACGACCCGAGCCTGATCTCGGCCGGCGGCGGCGTCTACGAGCGGACGCGCAAGGCGATTCCGGTCTCCGACCAGGTGCGCGAGGTGCTTGGGATCGACGACGGCGTCACCGAGCTGACGCCTCCCGAGCTGATCTCCGCGATCCTGCGGGCGCCGGTCGACCTCGTCTGGAACGGCGGCATCGGGACGTACGTGAAGGCGTCCTTCGAGCGCAACGAGGACGTGGGCGACAAGGCGAACGACGCCGTCCGCGTGGACGGCGGGCAGGTGCGCGCGAAGATCGCCGGCGAGGGCGGCAACCTGGGCTGGACGCAGCACGGGCGCATCGAGTACGCGATGGCCGGCGGACGCATCAACACCGACTTCATCGACAACTCGGCCGGGGTGGACACGTCCGACCACGAGGTGAACATCAAGATCCTGCTGCAGCCGGCCGTGAAGGCCGGCGAGTTGGACGCCGACGCGCGCGTCGAGCTGTTGGAGTCGATGACCGAGGACGTGGCGCGCCACGTGCTGGAGCACAACGTCGACTCGAACAGAGCCCTGGCCGCCGGCGCGCTGCTGGCGGTCGACCGGGCCGAGGCGAACGAGTCGTGGATGCGGGAGCTGGAGGCGTCCGGGCATCTGGATCGCGAGTTGGAGGGCCTGCCGAGCAGCGAGGAGATGGCCCGGCGGATCGACGAGGGGCGGGGCCTCACCCGGCCCGAGTACGCGACGCTGCTGGCGTACACGAAGATCCGGCTCTCCGAGCTCGTCATCGACTCCACGCTGCCCGACGACCCCTACCTCGCGGACCGGCTGTCGACGTATTTCCCCAAGCCGCTTCGGGAACGGTTCGCTGACGCCATGCGGAATCACCCGCTGCGTCGCGAGATCGTCTCGACGGTCACGGTGAACCGGTTTGTCAACAGCCAGGGGCCGAGCGCGTACAACCGGCTGGCGACGGAGACGCAGTCCGACATCGACCGGATCGTCCTGGCGCAGCTCGCCGCCCGCACTATTTTCCGCGTCGCGGGGATGGAGCTGAGCCTGCCGAAACTCGACGTGGACGCCGCGACCGAGACCGGCGTCCGGGTGTCGCTGCAGCGGATGGTCGAGCGGGCCGCCCGCTGGCTGCTGCACAACCGCCGCGGCCACATCGACATCACGCGTGAGGCGAATCGGTTCACCACGCCGATCGGAGAGGTGGTCGGGCTGCTGCCCGGCCTGCTCAGCCCGGCGCAGCGCGCGGTGTGCGAGGAAGAAGCCCGCGCGATGATCGCGGCCGGGGTGTCGGAGGACGTCGCCGGCCCGGTCTCGACGGCCCGGCTTGCGCACCTGGCCCTGCCGATCGTCGACACGGCGCTCGACCTGGGCCGCGACCCCGCGTTCGTGGCGGGGCTCGACTTCACGCTCGCCCAGGAGCTCGGGCTGGACATCGTCATGGAGCGGGTGGACGCCCTGGAGCGCCGGTCGCGCTGGGAGACGATGGCCCGCGCCGCGTTGCGCGACGACCTGCAGGCGCTGCAGGCGCAGCTGACGCGGGACGTGCTTCTGGCCGCGCCGGAGGCGTCCGGGGAGCGCGAGGCGATCGACGCGTGGCGGGCCGGGCTGAAGGGCACCGATGAGGAGGTCTGGCTGCTGGCGGAGGCCTGCGACGGCCCGGTCGACCTGGCGCGGATGTCGGTGGCGCTGCGGGTGGTGCGGAGCCTGCTGACCTGATATTCAGGTCCCCATGCGGACGGCGTCCGAGGGGGCGAGAGGAGACGGCATGACGGACCAGCAAGGTGAACGGCCGACGGGGTTCGCGCGCGGTGCGCCCCTGCCTCCGGTCCTGCTGGGGGTGGCGCTCATCGTCGTGGTCGGTGACTCGCTGCTGCGCGCCGTGCTCGGGCAGCCGCTGTCGCCGGTGCGGTTCGCCGTCGTCGGCGTGTTGACGGTCGCGTGGGCGTGGTACGTGTACCCGGCGCTCGTGCAGGTCTACCAGCGGCGCTGACAGCGTGCCCGGCATGCGGATCGACCTGCACACCCATTCGTCCGTCTCCGACGGAACGGACGCCCCGGCCGCCCTGGTCGCGAAGGCGGCGGCCGCGGGGCTGGACGCCGTCGCGCTGACCGATCACGACACGTTCGATGGGCTGGCGGAGGCGCACGCCGCCGGCCCCGCGGCGGGCGTCGAGGTGCTGGGCGGGCTCGAGATGTCGACCGAGCGCGGCGGCAACGCCGTCCATCTACTCGGCTACGGCTGCCGCACCGACGATCCGGCCCTCCTGGCCGAGCTGGCCCGGCTGCGGGACGCCCGCGATGACCGCGTGCCGCGCATGGTGGCCCGGCTGGGCGAGCTGGGCATGCCGCTGACGGTGGAGGATGTCCTCGCCGAGGCGCGGGATACGCCGAGCGTCGGGCGTCCGCACGTGGCCGACGCGCTGGTGCGCAAGGGCTACGTGGCGAACCGCGACGAGGCGTTCGACAGCTGGCTGGCCGACGGCGGCCCCGCGTACGTCGAGCGCTACCAGACCCCGCTGGAGGACGCGATCGCCCTGGTCAGGGGCGCGGGCGGCGTCCCGGTGCTGGCGCACCCGTGGTCGCGCGGACGCCGCGCCGACCTGCCCGAGGAGGTGCTGGCCGAGCTGGTTCGGGAGCACGGGCTGGCGGGTTTGGAGGCCGACCATCCCGATCACGACGCCGCGACGCGGGCCGCGTTGCACGCGATCGCCGACCGGTTGGGGGTGCTGGCCACGGGGTCGTCCGACTATCACGGCCTCGGCAAGACCAACAATCCGCTGGGCGCGTGCGTGACCGATCCGGAGGTCTATGCCGACATCGTCCGCCGCGTGGCGGAGGGGTAGGCGCTCAGGCGCGCAGGGCGTCCGCTGGCTGAACGCGGCCAGCGGCGATCGCGGGGACGAGTGACCCGGCGAGGGCTGTGACCACGGCGGCGGCCGCGCCCGCGAGACCCGCCTGCCAAGGGAAGACGGGCGGGTCAACCGGCGAGTTGGCTGGGATGGACCAGCCGTAGGCGGCGACCACGAGAGCGCCCACGGTGATGGCTGCCGCGGCAACGAGCAGCGAGAGGAGCAAGGTCGAGCCCAGAACGAGACGGACCACGCTGGCCCGTGATGCGCCGAGTGCCCGCCGGATCACGAGTTCTCGGCTGCGCTCGTGCAGCGACGCGAGGCCGACGTTGAGCAACCCGAGCGCGGCGACGGTCAGCGTCAACACCGCGGCCAGGGCGAATCCGGCCTGCAACGAGCCGATGACCGGGAGGAGGTCGTCGACCGTGTCGACGCGCTGAGGCTCACTCGGGGAGGGGAGCGAGCGGTCCGCGGCGAAGTCGCGGCTGGCGTCCGCGACCTGTGCGAGTGTGAGCCCGGCAGCGTGCCAACGGAGTGTGAGGCCGGTCACGCTGACCCATTGCGGTGCGTTCCGGGCGGCCGGACCGGCTTTTAGATAGACCTGCGGGTGTGGGCGTGCGTCGTTGACGACGCCCACGACCTGAACGGGAAGCGCCCGCGCCGAGCCAGGTCCCACGACGGCGATTCGTTGTCCCGCCGTGCCGATCTCGCTGGCAGCCGCCTCGTTGACCACCGCCTCGAGCGGTGCGGTCTGCGCATCGTCGCTGAGCCAGCGGCCCGAGACCAGCGGTAGGCGGAACATTCCAGGAACGTCGCCGGCGACCACGCGGACGTCGACGATCGAGTCTGCGACGGGGCCTCCCTGTTGGGGCCACCGGGCAGCGCTCAGGCGTCGCGAGCTCGACTTCAATCGAGACGGGCACTCGCCTGGGGAGGGCGACCGGCGGCCACGACAGCGCCCCTCCTTCTCGCTGACGAAGAGCCCGGATCCCTGACTCGCGTACTTGACCTCGATCAGCGGCAGCAGCCGAGGCACCTGTTGGCCGGGGGTCGCGGGCAGGCGACTGACGATGCCGTCCACGGGGGTAGCTAACCGGGCATCTCCGACGGTGGCCAGAGGCTGACCGCGCCGTAGCCCCTGGTTCGCCCTGACCGACGGGCGATACAGGCCAGCAGTCGGGGCCTGCACGACCACGGTGGGGTTCGCCACGAGCTGGGCTGAGAACGTGACCGTCGGGGTGAGGTCCCCGCGACGCACGGCCACCCCATCCGGGCTCGTGGGCGAGACCTGGGGCGCGGGGATGTCGGCCGTGCAGCTTGAAACCGTGAGCGCCGCGACCATGCCGACGACGACCCACCCCGAGCCTCCGCGTCCCCTGGGCATCATGCTCCTGTCTGCGAGCGGTACCAGGAACAGTCGGTGTCGTAGACGGACTTCATCTTCGCGAGATCGCCGAGGCGCGCGGGGGACACGACCTTTTGCTGGAACGTGCCGTCGTTGTCAGGGAAGAACAGCTGGTACTGGGTGTCGGCGAGGCCGCGCTCGTAGGTTTCGAGCGCGGCTCGCGCCTCGGTGGGATGCCCGGCGGCCGAGATGATGGCGTGCTGCCAGGCGCACGACCAGAAGGACCAAGCCATAGCCGTTCCGTAACCGCGTGCATAGCGGGCACCTTTCTCCGAGTCGGGCTCGGAAGGCATGGAGCCGGGGAACATCTGCCGGGTCGGGAGCGGGCGCGCAAAGGAGGCGGTCGCGTCGCGATACTCCACGTTGGCACCCGCCCAATCTGT
>CALMAD010000248.1 GCA_937859105.1 uncultured Propionibacteriaceae bacterium | reverse complement strand
CGTGAGGTACGTCGACGCCGAGATCCCGAAGGGCGCGGCCGCTGCGCGGGTGGCCGCCCGCCGCCGGTCCACGGCGCCGAAGCTGACCAGGTTGGCGAGGGCGGTGAGGGTGGGCATCGTTTCCTCCTGGGATCCGATCGGCTGCATCGAGCCTCTCGCACCCGGACGCCGCCGCACCAGCGACCGTGGGACGGTTCTGGGGCAGCCCTCAGTCGTAGTCGTGTCGACTTTCGGTCATCCGGCAGGCGAGGAGCCGGCGGCGAGGGCCTCGGCGTCCAGGCGCTGCTCCATGAGGACGATCTGATAGGGGTTCCATGTGGAGAGCGTGTAGCGCAGCACGAGGTCCGGGCCGTCCAGCCGGGTGTCGAACAGGTAGGGCGCGTAGGCGCCGCCCGTGGCGTCCCGCTGGCCGCGGAAGATGCGGTCGCCGACCGGCTCGGACGCCTCCAGCGTCGCCCGGATGAATCGCGACGACGGGTCGTCGAACGACATGCCGCGCGCGATCCAGTCGAGGAGGGCGATGCGCGGCGACCAGGGCCCCCACGGCGTCTCGGACGTCCGCAGGGTCACCGCCGGGCCGACCGGATCCTCCGGGCCCGACATCGCGAGCAGCACGTACCGGCCGATCTCGGGCACCCAGCGCACCGACAGCTCGCCGAGGGCGCCGGGCAGCAGGGGCCGGGCGTCCGACTCGCGCGGCGTCCACACCGGACGCCCGCCGCGCAACCCCGCGTAGAACCGCAGCCCGAGGCGTCCGGGGGAGAAGCAGGGGCGCCCGAGCAGGGGGGCGGCGTCCGGGTCGAGCACGGCGAGAAAGAGGTCGTCGGCGCGGTAGGCTCCGCACCCCCACAGCGCGAGGATCTGCTTGTCAGAGGGCTCTTCGGACGCCTCGCTCAGCCCCAGCCCGGCCGCCGGAACCCAGCCGCACGAGATGTTCACGAGCCGGTGGCTGGAGACCGTCGTCAGCGTCTCGAACCGCAGCGGACGCCGCGACCGCCCGCTGAGCCGCGGCTCGCCCACCGCCCGCGCCAGCACCGAGCGGCCCATCACCTGGTGGTGCATGAAGTGATTCGACGTCGCGAACAGGAACCAGCGCCCGCCGAACTCGAAGGCGTCCAGCGGGACGTCGTACTCGCGCATCGTCGCCCCGCCCCCCTCGAGCCGCAGCGGCGCGCCGTGAAACTCGAAGCCGGGCGCGCCCGGCACCGGACCGTCGGGGGAGATCGCCGCGATCGAATCCCGCGTGGCGAGCAGCGGCGAGCGCCAGTGCGTGTCGCCGCACAGCAGATAGGACGCCCCGCCGCGCTCCACGCGGACGCCCAGGTCCGTCCCGAGCACCCCGCTGCGGGACGCCGACGAGCTGAGCGTGACCCGCCCGCGCACGGACGGCTGCGTGTCGATGTCGCCCGTGATCTGCGCGACCTTCACCGAGGGACGCGACGCGGCCCGGGCGGGCTCGCGGTCGTCGAAGCGCAGGCACGCGGCGCGCATCCACCGGACGCCCCCGTCGTAGCGCTGCCGATGCCACTGAAACAGGCTCGTGCCCTCCTGGACGAGCGCCTGCAGCCAGCCATCCAGCCGGGACGCCGTCAGCGACACCGCCGCGACCCCCTGCAGCCCGCACTCGACGCGCTCGATGCGCTCGAACCGCGGGGCGCCGCGCCCCGCGCGGTGCACGTCGAAGCCGGAGCCGCGCGGCACCGCGACGAACAGCTCCCCGCGGGACGCCGCGACGCTCGCCGGCCCGTCGCCCGGCCCGGCGACGACCGCGCGCCGCCGCCAGGAACCGCGGGCGTGCGTGAGCCAGACGACGCCGTCGGCGGTGGTGACGACGGCGTCCAGGCGTCCGGGGGTCGCGACGACGTCCACCCCGGACGCCTCCGCGACCGGCAGCGCGCCGGCGTCGCGCCAGCCGCGGGCGTCCGGACGGCCGAGCCGGTTGCCCCAGCGCAGGTGCCGGACGCCGCCGTCGGAGGCGACGAGGGCGTCCAGGCCGCCGAGATGCGCGGCGAGCGCGACGGCGTCCGCGGGCGGGGCCAGAACGCCGGCGCGCTCCCACGGCCGGTCGAGGCGTGGGTTCGGGTCGCGCCAGTGATGCACCACGCCGTCGGGCTCGATGCTGAGCGACTCGAGGTTGCCCGGCCACCAGCGCGTGCCGGGGCGCTGCGCGAGGCACGCGGGCTGCAGCGTCTCGGAGGAGGCGATCAGGCCGCGGCGCCAGTTCTCGTCGGGACGGTGCTGGTCGCGGCTGTACGGGTGCAGCGCCATCGCGGCGGGCTCACCCGACGGCCCCGCCTCGCCCGGCACCCCGGAAGACCCGGCCACCGGCGTCCGCACGACGGCGTCCAGGCGGGGGGTGCGGAGCACCGCCCGCACCGGTCCGACGGTGCCGGGAAGCGACGATTGCAGCAGCGATCCGGGCCCGATGAGGGCCGACGTCAGGGGCGGCACGGCGCCCACCGTAGCCGGTCGGGGGGACGCCGCGCTCAGCCGGCTACGATCCCAGCGCCTGGCACTGGAAGTACGCGCCGAGGTAGGTCTTGTTGCCCTTGCCGGTCGGCGCCGGATCGTTGTCGCGGCACTGCAGGCGACCCTTGATGTTGTTGCCGTTGAAGGTCTGCGGCCCGTGGTTGTTCGTGGACTCCAGCTTCTGGATCGTCGCGTTCTCGACGGTCGCGGTGTTGCCGTTCCACAGGTTGATGATGTTGTAGGTGCCGCCCGAGATCAGGATGTTCTCGTAGACGTCGCCCATGATCTCGCCGGTGACCTTCGCGTTCTTCAGCTCCAGCGACGCGTGGTCGCGGATGCTGATCTTGCCGTTCACGGTCACGCCGTCGAGCACGCATTTGGCGTCCTTCGGCACGGTGATGTCGCCGTCCACCGTCTTGCCGTTCACCGGGACGCCGCAGTCGAGCGGCTGAGTGCTCGGCGTGGGCGTCGGCGTGTCGGTGGCCGTCGGCGACGCCGTGGCGGGCGTCGAGCCGCCCTGCGTCGGGGCCGTCGTCGGCGCGGACGCCCCCGGCGTGCACCCGACGACCGCGAGCGTCGCAGCGGCAGCCGCGGCGAACGTCACGATCTTCTTCATGGTTCCCCCTCCTGGCCGCGCCCTGTTGGTCCGCGCGACAAGAACGACGCTAGCAACTGGGGCGGCCAGGCGGGGGAGCGCTCGCCGTCAGAGTGCCTGACGGCCCACGGTGCCCTTGAGACCCTTGAGGTACGCGGCCGACTGGACGCGCTTCAGGTCGGCCTTCGCCTCGACGAGCTGCCCGGCCAGGTCGAGCCGCTCGGACGCCTCGGCGTTCTCGGGCCGCCGCATGAACGCGTCGATCGCGCTGATACCGCCTCGTGCCTGCCGGACGTCCTCCGCCTGCTTCGCCGCGAGCCGCGCCGCGTACCAGTCGGACGCCAGGATCGCCTCGGCGGTGAACAGGTCGCGGAACTCGGGCGAGGTGAGTGTCCAGCCCTCCTCGGACGCCCCGGTGGCCATGATCTCCAGCAGGGCCTTCAGCGGCGGGATCGCCATCTCGATGCCCCCGTCGTCGAAATACGCCTGCGCCACGCGCTTGTGGGTCTTCACGATCGTGGCCATCGACTCGGCGAACTCGTCCAGGTCTTGCAGCTCGGGCCGCAGCATCTCGTCGGTGAACACGACGTCGGGGTGCAGGAACACGCGCCCGAAGTAGGTCGTCGCGAACCGCTCGTTCATGCGGTAGCCCAGCCGGCTCGCCAGGACCGTCTCGCCGTGGTGCTCGAAGTCCTCGAGCTTCTCGAGGTAGCCCTCCTTGATGAGGTTGGCCGCGGTCCGCTCGTCGGGGTTCATCCGCGAGAACAGCTCGGGCACCAGCATCGAGATGTCGTGATCGACGCGCACCTTCGGGCCGATGTAGCCGGCCGAGCTCAGCCAGCCGTCGTAGCCGGTGAGGGCGAACGACAACAGGGCCGAGTTCAGGTCGATGATCGGGGGCAGCGCGTTGAACGGCCCCTTCGTCATCGCGCCCTCGGAGCCGGCGCCGGTCGTCGAGGGCGACTTGCCGGTCATGGAGCTGATGAACTCCATGAAGAGCTCCGGCAGCTCCATGTAGTGCAGCGGGTTGTAGGAGCACAGCGGCGGGACGCCCTCCTCGCCCGGGTTGTTGCGGCGTCCGGCGGCGACGACGTCGACCGGCAGCCGCACGTCCTTGCCGGTGGGCACCTGCAGCAGCAGGTGGTTCGAGAGGTCGGCCAGCCCGGTGGCGACGGGGTTCGCGATGTCCGGACGCACCTGCAGGTAGCGCGGGTTCTTCGAGCGCTTGCCGTTGACGATGCGCGGGTTCGCCGAGCACGCGAAGAACGCCGGCGACTCGCCCGCGGTCTCGGCGGCCCTCCTGATCAGGGTGGCCATCGGCTGGGTGAACTCGCTGAACGCCTGGACGTCCTCCATCATCTTCTGCGCGTCGGCGTGCGTCAGCGGCTGGGAGTTCGAGATGAACGTGCCCGGCCG
>CALMAD010000247.1 GCA_937859105.1 uncultured Propionibacteriaceae bacterium | reverse complement strand
GAAACGCACACGGGGTCCGCCTTGAGCCCGAGCGCGGGCGTGCTCAGGAGGTGTGCGGACGCCCGCGGAGGCGCGCGCACGCACTAGGCTGCCCGGGTGAGCGATCCGTTCGGACTCGACCTGCCCCTCCTTCACGCCGGCAAAGTGCGCCGCCTGTACGACTGGCCCGCCGACGGCGACCAGCCGCGCATGCTGATGGTCGCCACGGACGCCATCTCGGCGTACGACCACATCCTCGCCACGCCCATCCCCGACAAGGGGGCGGTGCTCACGCAACTCTCCCTGTGGTGGTTCGGACGCCTCACGGGGCTGGCGAACCACGTCGTCTCCACCGACGTGCCCGACGCCGTCCGCGGGCGCGCGATCGTCGTGGAGAAGCTCGCCATGATCCCCGTCGAGTGCGTCGCGCGCGGCTACCTGACCGGCTCTGGCTGGGCGGAGTACCAGGCGTCCCACACCGTCTGCGGCATCGGCCTGCCCGACGGACTGCGCGACGGCGACCGTCTCCCCGAGCCGATCTTCACGCCCGCCGTGAAGGCCCCGCTCGGCGAGCACGACGAGAACGTCTCGTTCGAGCGCATTGCCGAGCTGCACGGCGCCGAGACGGCCGCCGAGCTGCGCGACGCCACCCTCGCGGTCTACTCCGCCGCGGCCTACATCGCCCGCGAGCGAGGCATCATCCTGGCCGACACGAAGTTCGAGTTCGGACGCCGCCCCGACGGCACGCTCGTGCTGGCCGACGAGGTGCTCACGCCCGACTCGTCCCGCTTCTGGGACGCCGAGGCGTGGCGTCCGGGGGAGTCGCTGCCGAGCTTCGACAAGCAGTTCGTCCGGGACTGGCTGACGCGCGAATCGGGCTGGGACAAGGCGTCCGACACCCCGCCGCCGCCCCTCCCGGACGCCGTCCGCGACGCCACCCGCGCCCGTTACGTCGAGGCGTACGAGCGCCTCACCGGGACGCCCTTCGACCCGGCCGGGCCCGCGGCGTCCTCCACCGATAGGATCTGAGCCATGGCGCGAGTGATCGTTGACGTGATGCCGAAGCCCGAGATTCTCGATCCGCAGGGCAAGGCGGTGACCGGCGCGCTCAAGCGCCTCGGGTTCGAGGGCCTGACGGTCCGGCAGGGCAAGCGGTTCGAGGTCGAGCTCGACGGCGACGCGACTTCCGAGCGGCTCGACGAGGTCCGGCAGGCCGCCGAGAAGCTGCTGGCGAACACGGTGATCGAGTCGTTCGACGTCCGGGTGGATCAGTGACCAGGATCGGCGTCGTCACCTTCCCCGGCTCGCTCGACGACCACGACGCCGCCCGCGCCGTGACCCTCTGCGGGGCGGAGGCCGTGCCGCTGTGGCATGCGTCCGACTCGCTGAACGGCGTCGACGCGGTCGTCCTGCCCGGCGGCTTCTCCTACGGCGACTACCTGCGCTGCGGCGCGATCGCGCGGTTCTCGCCGGTGATGGCGTCCGTGATCGACGCCGCGAACGCGGGCATGCCGGTGCTGGGCATCTGCAACGGCTTCCAGGTGCTCTGCGAGTCGCACCTGCTGCCCGGTGCGCTGATCCGCAACGACGTCCGCACGTTCGTCTGCCGCGACCAGTTGCTCCGCGTCGAGAACACCGCCACGGCCTGGACGTCGGAGTTCACCGAGGGGCAGGAGATCGGCATCGTCCTCAAGAACGGCGAGGGCGCGTACACGGCCGACGACGAGACGCTCCGCATGCTGGAGGATTCGGGGCGCGTCGCGTTCCGCTACCTCGGCAACCCGAACGGCTCCCGCAACGACATCGCGGGCATCACGAACGAGCGCGGCAACGTCGTCGGCCTCATGCCGCATCCCGAGCACAACGTCGACCCGCTCACCGGGCCGTCGCTCGACGGGCGTCCGTTCTTCGCGAGCGTCCAACGGTTCCTCGCGGCCGTCTGAGCCGGCCGACGAGCAGAAAAGACAGGGACGCCGCCCGCGTGGGCGGCGTCCCTTGCTGTCTGAGGCCGGGCGGAGATCAGCCCCGCTCGGCGAACGAGACGTGGTCGTACAGCGGGTGGTGCCCGTCGAGGGTGAGGAGGGCGGCCGTGCCGTCGACGATGTCGCCGACCGGCTCGGTGAGGGCGAACGAGGGCCACTGCAGCGTCAGGTAGTCGACGAAGCGGTTGCGCAGCCGGTCGGACTCGAAGACCTGCCCGAGCGCCGCGACCTTCGGCGTCTCCGGGCCGTTCAGCCCGACCCGGCGCAGCGCCGCCTGCACCGCCTCCGACAGGTGCGCCGCCGCCTTGTCGATGATGTTGGCGGCGACCCGGTCGGTGCTCGCCAGCGCGTTCACCTTCGAGGCGTAGGACGCGATGCGCGACACCTTGTTGTCGTCGGCCTGGATCGCGAGGTAGGCCTTCTCGAGGTCGGGGAAGTCCTCGGCGAACAGGTCGGTGAGCGCGGTGAGCCTGCGGCGTCCGTCGTAGCCGCGCAGGGCGGCCTCGAACGCGGTGCGCCCGATCCAGAACGCGGAGCCGGCGTCGCCGACGATCCAGCCCCAGCCGTCGACCCGGGCCATGCCGCGGGGGCCGACCCCGAGGCAGATCGTGCCCGTGCCCGCCGCGATCATGGCACCCTGCTGCTCGCCGAGGCTGCCGAGATAGCAGGTGATCGAGTCGTGCGCGAGCGCCACCCGGACGATGCCCAGCGGGGCGAGTTCGTCGATGATGTCGTGGGCCGTCTCCTCGGCGAGCCCGCTGGAGCCGATGGCCAACTCGCTGGGCGCGATGTCGGGGTGCTCGGAGAGGAAGCGCTTGACCGTCGCGACCCACTGGCCGGGCAGCGGGCGGTCGGTCAGGACGCCGGGGTACCGCGCCGTGACGTACCCGTGGTCGGCGGTGGCCCGCAGCTTGCTGGTGCTCTGACCTGCGTCGAGCGCGATGGAATGCCTCATGCCGCTCACCTCGCTGTGGTACCCGCCGCGGGGGCGGCGGTGTTGACAAAAGCCCCCGGCGGCTTGCCGGTGGGTGCAAGCCTACCGAACGGGGCGTCGGCGGGCGGCGGCGTCCTCGGGTTGGAGCCTTCTGCATGGCGCGGGACCGCCCGGGTCTGACGGGATCACACGCCGACCGGGGCGCGTGGGGCGTGGCTGGCGCGGGGCGCCGCTCGGTAGGGTTGGTCGCGAACGGACGCCTGATAAGGAGGGTCGACATGGAGTGGTGGGGCTGGTTGATCGTCGCGATCGTCGTGATCGCGCTGGTCGTGTTTCTGGTCGGGCGGAGCAGGAGGTCGTCGTCCGCGCCGGCGGCGCCGGAGCGCGCCGCGACCGAGGGGTCGGCGATCCCCGACGGACCGGCGCCGGGCACGGTCATCGACGCCCCCGACGACGGTGGCACGACCGTCGTGCCCGACGAGCCGGAGGCCCGTCGCGCGGTGAGCGAGGAGGCGCGCCCCTCCGAGGGCGACGCCGCGCCGCGGCGAGCGCGGGAGGATGTGGTTGCGGAGGACGTGGCGGCGGACGCCGGCGCGAGCGGTGCCGAGGACGAGGAGCCGCGACCGGAGGCGTCCGGCTCGTTCGGGGCGGCGGCGGAGGAGCCGGCGTTCGAGGGCGAGGAGGAGCCGCTGGGTGCGCCCGTGGAGCAGCGGGACGTCGATTCGGCGGGGGCCGAGCACGAGACCGCGGAGGCGTCCGACGGGCAGGCTGAGGAGGCCGCGCAGGCGTCCCCGGCGAGCATCGCCGACGAGCTCCGCCGCACGGTGCCGGCCGCCCCCGAGACCGAGGAGTACGCGGTCGCGGAGGAGGAGGTCGCCGAGCCGGCGACCCAGCCCGAGGACGAGTCGCGCGAGCCGTCGGCGGGGCTGCGCGACCACGCGCCGGTCGCGCCCGAGGTCGTGGCGTTCCAGGAGTCGGAGGCGGCGGCCGAGGAGGCGCCGGTCGCGGAGGGCCTCCATGACGAGGAGGCCCAGGTCGACGAGCAGGCCGAGGCCGACGAGCAGGCCGAGGCCGTGATCGACGGGGAGGCCGCGAACCTCGAGGTCGCCCCGACCGCCGAGTACGAGACCGCCGAGGAGATCGCCGCCGGTGGGGCGCAGCCCGAGGATGCCACCGAGCCGGCGCCGGAGGAGTCCGTCGAGGTCCCCGAGGCGGTCGAGCCCGCGTCCGCGGAGCCGGAGCCTGCTCCCGCAGAGCCCGAGCCGGAGCCCGCTCCTGCGGAGCCCGAGCCGGAGCCCGCCCCCGCGGAACCGGAGCCCGAGCCCACCGGCCCGGTGGCGACGGTGTGGGACGGTCCGTTCGGCCCGGGGTCCGCGGACGCCAACCCCGACGGCTCCGGCCCCGAGGGCTGGACGGTGAAGGGCGCCAAGCAGACGAAGGTCTACCTGACGCCCGACATCCCCGTGTTCGAGCAGGCGCACGCCAACGTGTGGTTCATCGACGAGGAGCGCGCCCAGGACGCGGGCTTCCGCCGGTGGGACGTGCCCAAGAAGTAGTCCCGACATCCGCACCAGCGGGCCCGGAC
>CALMAD010000246.1 GCA_937859105.1 uncultured Propionibacteriaceae bacterium | reverse complement strand
CGTGGGGGCTCGAGATCGACCCGGCTCACCGGCCGCCGGGCTTCGAGCAGTACGCGACGTTTCACCCGACGTTCGCCTACGAGCTGCTCCTGAACCTGCTGGCCGCGCTGCTGCTGGTCTGGCTCGCGCGGCGCCTCGACCTCGGCCACGGCCAGGTCTTCGCCCTCTACGTGGCCTGCTACGGGGCGATCCGCGTCGTCATCGAGGGGATGCGCACGGACTTCTCCTACTACCTCGGCCCGCTGCGCACGAACCAGCTGACCGCCCTGGTCGTGTGCGTGGGCGGCCTGATCGCGTTCGCGGCTCTGCGCCGGGCCTTCCCCCGCGCGGAGGCGTCCGTCTACAGTGACGGGCACCGCGAGCAGGACGCCGCGGCCCGCGGCCGGGTCGCCTCCTGAACAAACCGGCCCTTTTACCTCGTCGTCACACGCTTTGTCGATCGCCGATACAGCGCCGACTGGGCCACCCCCGTCTGTATGATCGCGTCGCCGCAGTTGCGCCAGAAGAAGGAGATCAGATGGTTGCGATGTCTCTGCCCGCCCGTCCGGCGGAGGGTCTGTACCGCCCCGAGTACGAGCACGACGCCTGCGGCGTCGCGTTTGTGGCTCAGTTGAGCGGTGTGGCCACGCACGAGATCGTCGAGCAGGGCATCACCGCCCTGCTGAACCTCGACCACCGCGGCGCGACGGGGGCCGACGAGGCCGCGGGCGACGGCGCCGGCATGCTACTCCAGGTGCCCGACAAGCTGCTGCGCGACAGCGTCGACTTCATCCTCCCCGACCCCGGCCACTTCGCCGTGGGCCTGGCCTTCCTGCCGCAGGACGCGATCGACCGCGCCACCGCGAAGCGCACCATCGAGTACATCGCGATCGAGGAGGGCCTGCGGGTGCTCGGCTGGCGCCGGGTGCCGACGACCTCCGACACGCTGAGCCCGATCTCGGTCGAGGTCATGCCGAGCTTCGAGCAGCTCTTCGTGAGCGGCCAGCCCGAGGTGTCCGCCGGCATCGATCTCGACCGGCTGGTCTACCCGCTGCGCAAGCGGGCGCAGGCGGAGGCGGGGGTCTACTTCGCGTCCCTGTCGTCGCGCACGCTCGTCTACAAGGGCATGCTCACGACGCAGCAGTTGCCGGAGGTCTTCCCCGACCTGCTCGACGAGCGCACCGAGTCGGCGATGGTGCTCGTGCACTCGCGCTTCTCGACGAACACGTTCCCGAGCTGGGAGCTCGCCCACCCGTACCGGATGCTCGCGCACAACGGCGAGATCAACACCGTGCGCGGCAACCGCAACTGGATGCGGGCGCGCGAGGCCCTGCTCGAGACCGACCTGATCCCGGGCGACCTCAAGCGCTGCTTCCCGATCTGTACGCCCGACGTCTCCGACTCGGCGTCCTTCGACGAGGTGCTGGAGCTGCTGCACCTGGCCGGCCGCTCCCTGCCGCACGCCGTGCTGATGATGATCCCGGAGGCGTGGGAGAACAACCCGAACATGGATCCGGCCCGCCGTGATTTCTACCGCTACCACAGCTCGCTCATGGAGCCGTGGGACGGCCCGGCGGCCGTGTGCTTCACCGACGGTTCGCTCATTGGCGCGACGCTCGACCGCAACGGCCTGCGTCCGGGGCGCTTCTGGGTGACGGACGACGGGCTGGTCGTGTTCGCGTCCGAGGCCGGCGTCCTCGACATCGATCCCGCGAAGGTCGTCGAGAAGGGACGCCTCCAGCCCGGCCGCATGCTGCTGGTCGACGTCGAGCGCCATCGCCTGGTGAACGACGACGAGATCAAGGCGTACCTGGCGGCCGAGCAGCCGTACGGCGAGTGGGTCGAGAAGGGTCACCTGAACCTGGACGACCTGCCCGAGCGGCAGCACGTCGTCCACAGCACGGCGTCCGTGACGCGCCGGCAGCAGGTCTTCGGCTTCACGCAGGAGGAGCTGAAGGTCCTCATCGCGCCCATGGCGCAGACCGGCGCCGAGCCCATCGGGTCGATGGGCAACGACGCGCCGCTGGCGGCGCTCACCGAACGCCCGCGGCTGCTGTTCGACTACTTCGCGCAGCTCTTCGCGCAGGTGACGAACCCGCCGCTCGACGCCATCCGCGAGGAGATGGTGACGTCGCTGGCCTCCACGGTCGGGCCCGAGGGCAACCTGCTGCAGTCGGGGCCGGATTCGTGCCACCAGATCGTGATCCCGTTCCCCGTGCTC
This sequence comes from uncultured Propionibacteriaceae bacterium, assembly GCA_937859105.1. Taxonomy (GTDB): domain Bacteria; phylum Actinomycetota; class Actinomycetes; order Propionibacteriales; family Propionibacteriaceae; genus Propioniciclava. The sequence goes on along the minus strand of CALMAD010000246.1, from coordinate 1,264 downwards.
GATTCCGACGAGCTCGCCAAGCTCGTGCGCATCAACCGCGACGGCACGATGCCCCACTACGACAGCCACGTCGTGCGCGGCCTGTACCGGCTGCTCGGCGGCGGAGAGGAGCTGGAGCGGCGCATCGACGAGATCTGCGCCGAGGTAAGCGAGGCCATCGAGCGGGGCGCGCGCATCATCATCCTGTCCGACCGGCACAGCAACATCGACTACGCGCCGATCCCGTCGCTGCTGCTGACCGCCGCCGTCCACCACCACCTGGTGCGCGAGAAGACGCGCACGCAGGTGGGCCTGATCGTGGAGGCGGGCGACGTCCGCGAGGTGCACCACGTCTCGCTGCTCGTCGGGTACGGCGCCTCGGCGGTCAACCCGTACCTGGCCTTCGAGTCCGCCGAAGACCTGGCCCGACAGGAGCTGTTCATCGACGTCGAGCCGGAGGACGCCATCGCGAACGTTCGCAAGGCGCTCGGCAAGGGCGTGTTGAAGGTCATGAGCAAGATGGGCGTCTCGACGCTGGCGTCGTACTGCGGCGCGCAGATCTTCGAGGCCCTCGGCCTGCGCTCCGACGTGATCGACAAGTACTTCACCGGCACGACGAGCCGCGTCGAGGGCATCGGGCTGGACGAGATCGCCGAGGAGGTGCAGGCCCGGCACGACTACGCCTACCCGGTGGGCCGCGGCAACCCCCCGCACCGCACGCTGTGGACCGGCGGCGAGTACAAGTGGCGCCGCGAGGGGCCGCCGCACCTGTTCAACCCCGAGACGGTGTTCCGGCTGCAGCACTCCACACGGAGCAAGCGCTACGACATCTTCAAGAAGTACACCGACCTGGTCGACGACCAGAGCAAGCGGCTCATGACGCTGCGCGGCCTGCTCGAGTTCGACGAAGGGCGGACGCCGGTGCCGCTGGAGGAGGTCGAGCCGGTCAGCGCGATCGTGAAGCGGTTCTCCACGGGCGCCATGTCGTACGGTTCGATCAGCCGCGAGGCGCACGAGACCCTCGCGATCGCGATGAACCGCCTCGGCGGCAAGTCGAACACGGGTGAGGGCGGCGAGGATCGCGACCGGCTGTACGACCCGAGCCGGCGCTCGGCGATCAAGCAGGTGGCGTCCGGCCGGTTCGGCGTGACGAGCGACTACCTGACGCACGCCGACGACATCCAGATCAAGATGGCCCAGGGTGCGAAGCCCGGCGAGGGCGGGCAGTTGCCCGGCCAGAAGGTCTACCCGTGGATCGCCCACACCCGGCACTCGACGCCGGGCG
>CALMAD010000245.1 GCA_937859105.1 uncultured Propionibacteriaceae bacterium | reverse complement strand
GGGGAGGGGGGGGGGGCTGGAGCGGGGGAGCGCGGCCGTGTGCAGCGCGCGGCGCCGCGGGCTGCTGAGGATGAGGCCGAATTCCGAGGCGTCGAGCCGGGAGCGCAGGGAGGTGGCCTGCTCGACCCCGTGCGGGGTGAGCTCAAGGTCGGTCACGGAGGTGTGTTGACCGGACTTGCTCCATTCGGTCTCGCCGTGCCGGACCAGATAAAGGTCTGTCATGGGGTCATCTTGCCTGGTGGGCGGCCCGGGCGCATCACCGGGGACGCTAGAGTGGCGGGTCAAGGTCTGGCCCGATTGGAAATGGAGACCACGATGAAGGCTGCCCCCGACGCCCAACTGCGGCTGCTCGACCTGCAGGCCGTCGACACGGCGGTGGCGCAGCTCAAGCACCGGCGGGCGTCCCTGCCCGAGACCGCGAAGATCAAGGCGGCACAGGCGGAGCGTTCGGCGTTGTCGGAGCAGGTCGTGGCCGTCCGCACGCGCGTGTCGGACCTGGAGGTGGAGCAGGCGCGCTCCGAGTCGGACCTCGAGCCGGTGAAGGCGCGCCGCGAGCGGAACCAGAAGCGGGTGGACGCCGGCGAGATCTCCGACCCACGCGCGCTGCGGTCGATGCTCGACGAGATCGAGCACCTCGGCCGCCGCATCGGCGACCTGGAGGACGCGCAGCTCGAGGTCATGGAGCGGCTGGAGGCGTCCCAGGGCGAGCTGGCCGAGCTGACCGAGCGCCGCGCCGCCGACGACGTGACGCTGCGCGAGCTGCTGGCGCAGCGGGACGCCGCCGTGGGCGCGATCGACGCCGAGCTCGCCGAGCGGGCGACAGAGCGCGACGTGATCGCCCGCGACATCCCGACGCCGCTGCTCGACCTCTACGCGAAGGTCGCCGGGAAGAGCGGCGGGCTGGGCGCCGCGCCGCTGCGGCAGGGCCGGTGCGGCGGGTGCCAGCTGGAGCTGACGCACGCCGACCTCGCCTCGTACCGCGCGGCCGCCCCCGATGAGGTGCTGCGCTGCGAGGAGTGCAACCGGATTCTGGTCAGGACGCCCGATTCCGGCCTGTGACCTGGGCGGATACAGTGCGGGTGACGCGCGGGCGTCCGCCGGCGCGAGAGGAGAACCCACGATGAGCGAGTCGAACCAGGCCTCCGACCTGCCCAACCCGCACCGGCCGCAGGCGTCCGGGCCGGCGGCCGAGGCGAAGCAGACCGACGATCGCGCGGGGCGCGAGCGTCCGAACGAGTCGACGAACGGGCTGCCCGACCCGGCGTTCGCCGACCCCGAGAACCCGGCCGACCAGGGCTGACCCGTGCCCGCGCGCCACATTCTCGTCGAGGAGATGCCGGCTGACCTCCGGGAGGGCGTGGAGAAGCTGCGCACGGCGCTGGCCGTGCCGGCGTCCTTCCCTGACGACGTCGTCGCGGAGGCGGAGCGGGCGGCGTCCGGGGTCGCGCTGCCCGAGCGCGACCTCACCGACGTGCCCTTCGTCACCATCGACCCCGAGGGGGCGCGCGACCTCGACCAGGCCGTCCACCTGGAGCGGTCGGGGGAGGGCTACCTCGTGCGCTACGCGATCGCGGACGTGGCCGCGTTCGTCGCGCCCGGCGGCGCGATCGACGCGGAGGCGCACCGGCGCGGCGTCACGCTGTACGCCCCGACGATGCGGACGCCGCTGCACCCGCCCGTGCTCTCCGAGGGGGCGGCGAGCCTGCTGCCGGGCGAGGTCCGGCCGGCGCTGGTCTGGGAGCTGACGCTGGACGCCTCCGGCGCGACCACCCACGCGACCGTCGCGCGGGCGCGCGTCCGCAGCACCGAGCAACTGAGCTACGCGGGCGTCCAGCAGGCGCTGGACGACGGGTCGGCGTCCGCGATGCTGGGCCTGCTGCGCGAGGTCGGGCAGGCGCGCGAACGGCTCGAGATCGAGCGCGGCGGCGTCAGCCTGAACGTGCCCGAGCAGGAGGTGCACGCGACGGGCGACGTGTGGGAACTCGCGTTCCGGACGCCGCTGCCCGTCGAGGGCTGGAACGCCCAGATCTCGCTCATGACCGGCATGGCCGCGGCGGCCATGATGCTTCAGGGGCGCGTCGGGCTGCTGCGGACCCTGCCGCCGGCCAAGGACGCCGACGTCGAGCGGCTGCGCGCCACCGCCCGCGCGCTGCGCATCGCGTGGCCGGCGTCGACGGGCTACCCCGACTTCGTCCGAAGCCTCGACCCGGCGGTGCCCGCCCACGCGGCGATGCTGAACGCGTGCACGACGCTGTTCCGCGGCGCCGGGTACGCCCCCTTCGACGGCGAGGCGCCCGAGCAGCCGCTGCACGCCGCGCTGGCCACGCCGTACGCCCACTGCACCGCCCCGCTGCGCCGGCTCGCCGACCGGTACGCCGGCGAGGTGTGCGTCGCGCTGTGCGCCGGCTCCGAGGTGCCGGGCTGGGTGCGCGCAGAACTGCCGGGCCTGCCCGAGACGATGACGGACGCCGACCGCCGCGCCAAGAAGTACGAACGCGGCATCGTCGCCCTCGTGGAGGCGCTGGTGCTGCGTCCCCGCGTCGGGGAGACGTTCACCGGCACGGTGCTCGACCTCGACTCCGACCGCGGCCAGGGGCGCATGCAGGTGCAGGAACCCGCGATTCAGGCCCGCGTCGACGGACGCCAGTTGCGCCTGGGCGAGGAGTGCTCCGCCAGGCTGGTGACGGCCGACGTCGTCGACGGGGTCGTCCGGTTCGAGCAGGTCTGACCCGCTCGAACCGGCGCGTGTGCGCGGGCTGGCGCGGCGTCCGGTCAGTGGAGCAGCTTGAGGCCGATCACGCAGCCCACGATGCCGAGCAGCAGCAGGACCTTCAGCGCGGAGACGGCCTCCTGCCCGGTGGCCATCGCGAAGGCGACGGTCAGGGCCGCGCCGATGCCGACCCAGACCGCGTACGAGGTTCCGGTGGGCAACTCGCGCATCGCGTAGGCGAGGCCGGCCATGCTGCCGAGCAGCGCGACGGCGAACACGACGGTGGGGACGGGGCGGCTGAAGCCCTCCGAGCGGCCGAGCGCGGTGGCCCAGACGGCCTCCAGCACGCCGGACAGCACGAGCACGAGCCACGACATGACGTTTCCTTTCGCGCCGTCTTGTCGCGGTCCGGGTACGGCTGCCCCTCGTCCGGGAGCCCGGCGTCGGGCTCGTGCCCATCGTCGCACGGGGGCGTCCGCGTGGCCAGCCGGGCCGGAGGCGTCCGATCGCTGGGGCAGTGTTCACCCGGATGTCACCTCGCAGGGTGACCGATGGGTATAAGACGAGAGCTATGAGAAGAACACTGCGTGGTGTGGGCGTCGCGGCCGCTTCCGCCGCCTGCATCGCTCTGCTCGGGGCCGCGGCCCCCTCGACCGCCCAGCCCGTCGCGCCGCAGGATGGGGCCGACACGATCTCGGCCACCGGCCTGCGCCCCGGCCAGATCAAGCACGTGTGGCTCATCATTCTCGAGAACAAGTCCTACGACGCGACGTTCACGGGCCTGAACCAGAACAGCTACCTGTGGAAGACCCTCCCGTCGCAGGGGGCGCTGCTCAAGAACTATTACGGCACCGGGCACTACAGCCAGGACAATTACATCACCCTGGTCTCCGGCCAGGCGGCGTCCACCGACCTGCAGGAGGACTGCAGCGTCGCGAACACCGACTTCGGCAGCAACGCCAGCATCGTCCGCCAGCACACGGGCCAGCGGTTCGGACGCACCGACAACTACGGTCAGGCGATGTCGCTGGCGGGCGCCAATGCGAAGAACGGCAAGAACGGGTGCACGTACCCGAAGCAGGTCCCGACGCTCTTCAACCAACTGGACGCCGCCGGCCACGCGTGGAAGGGCTACGCGCAGGACTTCCGTGTCCAGCAGGGCCGCGAGGACGCCCTCGGCGGCGCGCCGGGCACCCGGGAGAACGACCCGACGCGCAACCCGAAGTCGATGACGCCCTCGGACGCCGACAAGGCCCTCGGCATCACGTCGTTCACCGGGGCTCAGGCGAACGACCAGTACGTGGCGAAGCACTTCCCGTTCGCCTGGTTCCACGCGCTCACCGGCGACGACAACTCCGGTAACGACGCTCTCACCACCCCCGCCGACGGCGGCACGGCCACGGACGCGGACCACCTCGTCCACCTCGACGACCCGGCCCGCGGGCTGCTCGCCGACCTGAAGAAGCCCGCCGGCCAGGTGCCCGCGTTCAGCTGGATCACCCCGAACAACTGCTCGGACGCCCACGACTCGACCTGCAAGGGCAACAACCTCTCCGGGCTGTTCGACGCGAACGGCAACCCGGACTACTCCAAGCCGCTGTCCACGCCGCCGAAGAATCACACCGGCGGGCTGTACGCGGCCGACCTGTTCTTGAAGTACTACGTCCCGCTCATCGAGCGCTCGGACGCCTTCAAAGACGGTGGCCTCATCAACATCACGTTCGACGAGGCCAACCCGCCCTTCACGGACATGTCGTTCAACAACGCGACCGACCAGACGCCGGTCGCCCGGGCGGCCCGCCGCCACGAGATCTATCGCTACACGAACCCGAGCATCCAGAGCACGGCCCAGGGGTACCTCACCTACCCGGCCAACCGGTTCCCCCTGCCCGGCGCGATGGCGAAGAACTACATCAACGCGGACGCCGCCGGCCAGAACATCAACGGCCGCAACGTCGACTGGGCCCCGACCGGGCCCAACTCGACGCTCGGCACCGACCGGTACGGCAACCAGCTCTTCCCCGGGCCCGGCTTCAACGGCTACATCACGCGGCCGCCCTCGTGCGAAGAGGACACGGCGCTGGTGAACGCCGACCAGAGCAACTGCGTCCACGGCGCGAAGAACACGAGCTCGAGCTTCGCGCCGGCGACGACGATCAAGGCGTCGGCGGCGTCCGGGGCGACCGCGGCGTCGGCCGCGGTCACGGTCGAAGACCTGGGCCGCGCCGTCACCGGCACGGGCATCCCGGCCGGGTTGTACATCGGGTCGGTCACGAACGTCGGGCCCGTCATGGTGGCGAAGGCAGGCGACCCGGTGACGAACGCCTCGTTCGGCCTGGTGGACGCCACGGGCCGACCCGTCCGGACGACCGCGGCCGTCACGAGCGTGACCCTCTCGGCGACCGGCATCCCCGGCCATCTGACGACCGGGCAGACGCCGCTGGCCACGTTCGACGCCCAGGACCCGACGCCCGGCGGCGGCATCACCGGCTCGGTGCTGATCTCCCCGCTGATCAAGCCCGGGACCGTCTCGACGACGAACTACAACCACTATTCCTGGCTGCGGACGATGGAGGACCTCTTCCAGGTCGCGCGCGGCGACCGCCACGACCCGCTCGCCGCCGGCAGCGTCAGCGGCGGCCTGGACGGGCAGGGCCACCTGGGCTTCGCCGCCCAGGAGGGCCTGCGCCCGTTCGGGCGCGACGTGTTCACGAGGGCCGGCCGCTGAGCGGCGGCGTGACGGCCCGGCCGGCCGGCGGGCGACCCCGTCGGCCGGCCCCGTCCGGGAGGGGACGACGGGTGATCGACACTGTGACGACGCG
>CALMAD010000244.1 GCA_937859105.1 uncultured Propionibacteriaceae bacterium | reverse complement strand
GCGCGCGCCGAGGGCGTCCGGGATGGGCTGGGTGACCAGCTCGGCGTCGACCGCCCAGGCGCCGGGGGCGTCCGGACGCAGGCACACCCGCCGGTCGTCCGCCAGATAACTGTGGACGCCGCGGCAGCCGCTCGTGCACGGCCGGCCCCGCTCGGGGCCGGGGCTGAGGCGCAGCGCCCAGGGGTCGGCGGTCAGATCGACCCGCCGCCGTCGACGACGAGGACCTGGCCGTTGGTGTTCGTGTCGTCGAACAGCAGAAGGTCGACGTAGGGGACGATGTTCTCCGGCTCGACGAGCAGGCCCGTCGGGGTGCGCCGGGTGATCGCGTCGAGCTGGGTCTGGCCGAGCACCGAGCTCATCTCGGAGGCGAAGAACCCGGGCGCGATCGAGTTCGCGAGCACCCGGCCGTGCATCTCGCGGGCGATGGCGCGCATGGCCGAGTCGAGGCCGCCCTTCGTCGACGAGTAGGCGACGAGGCCGGCGTAGCCGCGCTGGGCGCAGATGGAGGTGACGAACACGATCCGGCCGCGGCCGGGGCCGGCGAGGATGCGGCGCAGCACCGTGCGGGTGAGCACGAGCGGGGCGGTCAGGTTGGTCGCGACGATCTGCTCGATCTTGGCCGGCGAGGTGTGGATGTGCAGGCTGTCCTGGCCGATGGCCGCGTTGTTGACGAGGCTGTCGATCGGGCCGAGCTTGGCCTCGGCCTCCTTGACGAACGCGGTGAGCGCCTTGCTGTCGGTCGCGTCGACGGACGCGACGTGGACGCGGTCGGGGTGGGCCGCGGCGAGGGCCTCCAGCTCGGGCGTGACCGTCCGCGCGAACGTGGCGACCTTCGCACCGCGGTCGACGATGGACTGCACGATCGCGAGACCGAGGCCGCGGGACCCGCCCGAGACGACGGTGACGGACGCGGGCGGGATCGGGGTGACGTCAGACATCGCTCTTCAGGCTCTCCTTGATCGGGATGGAGTCGCGCACGCGGAACCGGCGCGGCACCGCGTAGTCGGCGAGGCGCTCGGCGCACCAGCGCGCGAGGTCGGCCTCGGTGGTGGCCGGGTCAGCCAGCACGACCTCGGCGGTGACGACCGTGCCCACCAGCGGGGCCTTGCGGCCCTTGACGTTCGCCCAGGCCACGCCGGGGTGTGCCAGCAGGGTCTCGCGCACCTGGGACGCCGACACCTTCGAGCCGCCCACGTTGATCTCGTCGGACGCCAGCCGCCCGGTGATCAGGACGCGGCCGTCGCGGATCTCGACGCGGTCGCCGGTGTGCAGCTCGGCGTCCACCCCCTCGCCGCGGTGGGGCGAGGCGATGACGAGCTCGTCGCCGTCGATCGACAAGCGCGGACGCCCCTCGCGCGGCTCGCTGCCGAGCCACTTCTCGGGGAACCCGGCTTTGCCGTCGTGCACGGCGATCGAGGCGCCGGCTTCGGAGGACGCGTAGATCCAGGACACCCGCGCCGAGGGGAAGGCCTCGTGCAGCAGGTCGAGCACGGCCTGATCGACGGGCTCGCCGCCGAGGGTGACCTGCTGGAACGGGATGCGCGCCAGCGTGTCGCCGGAGCGCATGAGCGCCTGCCGCCAGAACGTCGGCGTGCCGGACGCCGCATCCACCCCGTGCTCGAGCGCGATCTCGGCCCAGTCGTCGAGCCGGTCGTTCTCGACGTAGACGACGGCTTGGTCGGCCAGCTCGAGGCCCAGCGTGGTGACCTGCCACCACGCGTACGCGCCGGGGGTGTAGGGGCACAGCCAGGTGCGGGGCGGCTGGGCGCCCTTGACGGTGGTCAGCGACTCGAGCGTGTGCGCGACGTGCTTGGGGCGTCCGGTGGATCCGGAGGTCAGCAGCCAGACCCGCCCGGGCGTGGCCGGGCGCGGGTCGGGCAAGGGATCGACGGCGACCGAGTCGCCGTCGACGTCGACCGTCGCGAGCCCGGCCACGCGGAGCCCCTCGACGAGGCCCGCCTCCTTGCGGGAATGCGCCGCGACGAGGGTCTCGCGCCCCGGGTGCGTGGCGTGGATCCAGACGGCGCGGAGCGCGTCGATGTTCGAGCCGACGAAGAACGCGGACGCCTCGGGCGCCTCGAGCGCGGCCAGGTCGCGCCAGGTGCCCTCGAACGACCCGGCGACGATGCGGTTGCCCGCGCCGGCGGGCTCGCTCACTCCTCAGCCTCCAGGAGTTGCTGCACGAAGTCGAGCACGTCGCCGATCGTGCGGATGGAGCGCAGGCCGGGGGCGTCGAAGTTCAGCTCCTCGTCCACCTCGTCTTCCACCTTCAGCGCCAGCTCGGAGAAGTCGAGCGAGCGGAAACCGAAGGAATCGAGCGGCGTCGCGTCGTCGGCGGGCAGCTCTTTGCCCTGCTTGGCCATCACCTCGGACATCATGCTGCGGACCTGCTCGCGGCTCAGTTGGCTCATCGGTTTCCTACCCTCTGATCGGGAATGTCGCGCTGTAGTCTAGCGACGATATCCCCGCCCGAGCCTGCACGCGCGGGGGCCGCGCCGAGCACGAGAGGCACCCATGCTGCGACCTGCGACCGACGCCGACCGGGACCTGATGCTGCCCTGGCGCAACCACCCCGAGGTGCGCTCCGTGTCGCTCACCCAGCACGAGATCAGGCCCGAGGAGCACGCCGGGTGGTGGAAGAAGACGAAGTCCGACCCGACCCGCGCGGTGCTGATCTACGAGCGCGACGGCGTCCCGTCCGGCGTGGTGTCGTTCTTCGATCTGGACGCCGAGGCCGGGTCCGGCTGGTGGGGCTACTACCTCGACAACGACGGGCTGACCGAGCGCGGCGCGATGTTCCCGGCGTGGATCGCGATCCAGCGCGAGGCCGTCAAGTACGCCCGCGACGTGCTGAAGCTGCACACGCTCGACGGGGAGACGCTGGCGTCCAATCAGTCGGTGCGCGACTTCAACGCGCGCCAGAAATTCGACGAGGTCGAGACGTACCTGCGCGAGATCGACGGCGTCCCGACCGAGGTCGTCCACACCCGCCGCACGTTCGAGGAGAACGCCCGATGAGCCGTCCCAGCATCACGATCGGCGACCGCAGGGTCGGCGCCGACGCACCGCCGTTCTTCCTCGCCGAGATGAGCGGCAACCACAACGGGAGCCTCGCTCGGGCGCTGGAGATCGTGGACGCCGTCGCCGAGGCCGGCGCGCCCGCGATCAAGCTGCAGACCTACACGGCCGACACGATCACGATCGACGCCGACACCCCGAACTTCCGCATCAGCGACGGCCACTCGCTGTGGGGGTCGCGGCGGCTGTACGAGCTGTACGACGAGGCGCACACGCCGTGGGAGTGGCACGAGGAGATCTTCGCGCGGGCGTCCGAGAAGGGGATGCTGGCGTTCTCCAGCCCGTTCGACCCGACGGCGGTGGACTTTCTGGAGGGGCTGGGCGCCCCGGCGTACAAGGTGGCGAGCTCCGAGATCGTCGACCTGCCGCTCGTGCGGGCGATGGCGGCCACGGGCAAGCCGATCATCATCTCGACGGGGATGGCGTCGCTGTCGGAGATCGACGCCGCGGTGCAGGCGGCGCGGTCGACGGGCAACGAGCAGATCGTCGTCCTGAGCTGCACGGCCGAGTATCCGGCCGACCCGGCGTCCGCGAACCTGCGGTCGCTGCCGACGCTCGCGGCGGCGTTCCAGACGCTGGTGGGGCTGTCGGATCACACGATGGGGATCGGCGTCCCGGTGGCGTCGGTCGCGTTCGGGGCGTGCCTGATCGAGAAGCACGTGACGACGCGCCGCGCCGACGGGGGCGTCGACTCGGCGTTCTCGCTGGAGCCCGAGGAGGTCGCGGCGCTCGTCCGCGAGACCGAGGTGGCCTGGCAGGCGCTGGGGGAGAACCGCATCGGCGCGAAGGAGTCCGAGCGGGAGGGCCTGCGGTTCCGCCGCTCGCTGTACGTGACGCGCGACGTGACGGCGGGGGAGCTGGTCGGCCCCGACAATGTGCGCTCGATTCGTCCGGCGGGCGGGCTGGCGCCCGACGAGTTCGGCGTGGTCGAGGGGCGTCCGTTCCGGGTGGACGCCGTCAAGGGCACCCCGTTGACGTGGGAGATCATCTGAGCGGCCGGGATTCATCCGGCCTGGGGACGAGGGCGCGGCGCCATCCGGCAGCGCGGCTCGGATCTGCGGCGAGCCCCTAGCCGCGGAGTCGCCGGAGGACGCCCTTGGCCACGCGTTTGCCCTTCCCGGCGACGCGACGCGCGGTCCGGACCGCCTTGTCGCCGACCTTGTGACTGACGTACTGCAACTCGGTCCAGGCCAGCCGGGAGCGCAGGGTGCGGATGGTCTCGTTGTTTCGGTCGATCGCCGCGACCAGTTGCTGTTCGTCGAGCGCGTCGAACGGGTCGCGGGCCGAAGGCGCGGCGATCACGAACTCACGCACGGGCCGGCTGGGCTCGGGCAGCCCGGCCATGGCTCCGATCGCCCGCAGGAGGTCCGCGTCGTCCATCGTGGACGGCCACGGGTGCCGCCAATGCCGGCCGCGCACGATTGCCACGAACGTCGCGAGCGCCGCCCACAGGTCGTCGAGGGTCGCGGATCCAGACGCCTCGACGACGCCCGTCATGCCGTCGGGTCCGCTGAGCACGAGCGAGGGGCTCGGGTCGACCGGACGCCCCTCCACCGCTTCGCGCCACGCGCGGAGCAACCCGCGCAACGTCGGGAGGTCGTGGGAGGCGCATCCGTCGGCGAGGAGTGCCAGCAGCGGCGTCCCACTGCCGCCGTCCTCGCGCCACTCCGTCACGGGCCCCTGCTCGACGAGCGTGGCCGCAAGAGCCGTGTGGGTCGGCTCGGTCGGCCGCAGGACGAGGAGCCAGCCGGACGCCAAGGCGTCCGCCTGGCCGGCCGTCCCGAACGACCGCAGAAGCCACGACGGGTCGGGCCCCCGCAACGGCCACGCGGCGGTGTGCCAGGCGACGACGTCGGCGAGGGTGCCGCGAGGAGTGTCGAGCCGGCGGGCGCTGCGGACGTCCGGGAAGCTCGGCCCGAGCGCCCACACGGTCGCGCCGCCGAGGGAGGCGGCCGCGGCGTCGGCAGTGCGGGGGCGAGAGGCGTCCCAGGTGGCCAGAACGTTCCAGTCGGCGTCCGAGTTGGCCAGCCGTGGGTTGTGCGTCGCCGTCAGGCGATGGAGCCCGAGGTCGTTCTCGACGGCGAGCACCACCGTGCCGGTCGGGCTCAGCCGGTCGGTGACGTCGGTGAGGATCGCGCCCCAAGGGCGGGCCTCGCTCTCGAGCGGCAGCACGCTGGCGAGGTCGGCGCACACGATCGTGTCGTAGCCGGACGCCTCCGCCGGCAGGTCGGCTACGTCGCCGCACCAGACGCGCCCCTCGGGCAGGCGTTCGCCGTAGGTCGCCGAGTCCGGGATCGACCGGACGACCGCGTCGACGCTCTCGGCCCTCGCGGAGACGTCGGCCAGCAGCGCCAGGTCCACCGGCCCGACGACCAGGCACCGGCCGTGGACCTGCGCGGAGATCAGGCCGGCGACGACTGAGGCGGCGCCGAGCGCGCCACGCTCGAGGTCGGACCAGTGTTGTGTCGCGCCTCTCACCAGGGTCACGTTGTCGGGGTGCGTGAGGGTGCGGATCTCAACCATGGTTCTCCCAACCGAGGACGACGCGGAGTTCGTCGGGGTCTAGCAAGTGATCGGCCCCGAGTTCGGCGTCGGCGACCGCTCGCGCACGGCCGGTGTCGAGGCGGGCACCGTACATGTCGGGGTACCAGGCGTGCAGCAATTCCTCTCCCAGGAAGCCTGGTTTGCCCCCGACGAAGTCCATCGGGTCGCCGTAGACGCCGGCCTCGCAGCCGGTGGCGAGACCGTACAGAATCGCCGTCGACAGCCGGTTGGACGCCACCCGCTTGTGGCGCCGCAGTTCGGAGAGTTGGCTATGGAGGAAGTTGCTCGTCGTCCCCGCCCACTTCGTGCCGCGGTGGCCGTGGCAGATGACCCGGAAGCCGGCGTCCTCGTAGAACCGGCGGATCTGGGGCTGCTCGTACTCGACGTAGTACAGGCACATGGTGACCGGGCCGTCTTCGGTCTCCTTGATCTCGTCGATCAAGCGCTGATGGTCACCCTCGACCTGCTCGTAGTCGACCGTGCCGTGGAACGGGTACCAGATGGTGCCTGAGCGCTCGGCGGTGTCGTCGGGGAGGAGTCTGTCGAGGTACAGGAACGGGGCGCCGATGACGAAGTAATCGCGCCAGCCGATGATCTGACCACGGCGGCGGCACACGTCCGACCAGGCGAATCGGGTGTATCCGACCGGGGGCTGATGCCCGTAGCCGTAGCCGTGAACGAACGTCCAGCCGTGCTGAACAATTCCCTGGATGGGCGGTGGGTTCGCCGCGTCGAGCCCACAGTAGTCGGCCAGGACGTGGGCGTGGCCGTACCAGTGGTTGCTCGAGTCCATGGCGGTCAGCATAGGGGCAGGATTCGCGGACGTGCGGCGCGACGCGACGGGGGTGTTCACGATAGAAAGGACGCATGTCCCCCAAGCTCAGCGTCGTTGTCCCCTTCCACGCCGTCGAGTCCTACATCGAGCCTTGTCTCGAGTCGATTCGGACCCAGTTGTATCCCAACATCGAGGTCATCATGGTGGATGACGGGTCCCCCGACGGAAGTTCGGCGATCGCCGAGCGGTACACCCGTCAGGACGACCGGTTCAAACTGATTCGGTTGCCCCATCCGCACGGGCCCGGCCCCGCCCGGAATGTGGGCATCGCGGAGGCGACGGGCGAATACCTCGCGTTCGTCGACAGCGATGATCTGCTGCCACCTCGGGCCTACACGAGGATGGTGGGTTCCCTCGAGCAGACAGGGTCCGATATCGCCGCCGGCAACGCGTGGCGCTTCTCGAACTCCACGGGCACGCGACCGTCGTGGACCCACCGTCAGGCGTTCGAGGAGGACCGGACGGCTACCCACATCAACGAGTTCCCGCTGCTCGTGCGCGACCGAATGCTGTGGAACAAGGTGTACCGCCGCTCGTTCTGGGACGCCCACGGCTACGAGTTCCCGGCGATTCGCTACGAGGACTACCCGGTGGCGCTGCGGGCGCACCTCGAGGCATCGTCGGTCGACGTCATCAGCAAGCACGTGTACCTGTGGCGTGACCGTGAGTCTGGGGACTCCATCACCCAACGGACTTTCGACGTCGACAACGCCCGCGACCGCGTGACCTCGGCGCACATGATCCTGGACTCGCTGGCAGAGGCGACGCCGGCGGTGGCGGAAGCCGTGCACGCGTACTTCATCGATGTCGACATCGTGGCGCTGGCGGGGGCTCTCGCGACCGCCCCTGCCGCCTATCAGCCCGAGTTGGAGACGCTGGCCATCGGGTTGGCGCGCCGCCTCGAGCCCCAGCAGCAAGGGCCGACTCGGCTGGCCCGTCTGGCGCACCTGGCGTTCCGGGACGGCGACGTCAACCTCCCCGTGGCCTTGGCTCGCTGGCGCTCCGACGGAGACCGTGCTGCGCTGCTCAAGGCCGTCGGCCGCGATCCGAAGCTCTACAAGGTGCCCTCCGTCGTTCGAGCCATCACGCCCCGCCGCCGAGTGCAGAACCCGCTGCGGCCACGCCGGCTGCGCGCTCAACTCATCGGGGGCCGTGTCGAGAACGCCGAGATGTTCCTCGACGTCGAGTTCAAGCTGCGGCGTCAGTTCGCACAGGGAGCCACGGTCCACGCGGTGATCGAGAAGGGACGCGGCGAGATCCCCATCGACTCGATGGAGCCCGTGCCCGGCGGTGTGCGCCTCACGCTTCGGATCGGCGCCGACACGGTCGAGAGGCTGGGCCGGAAGGATCGGCGCGTCCGGCTGCACGTGCGCAACGGCGTCCTTCGGTGGGCGGGAGGAATCGAGCTTGTCGACGCCGTCACGCCGCCGGTGGCCCGCCTGGCCAACGGGCGGTGGCTCTCGGCACGCCGTGCCGACGCCAACAGCGTCGCCTTGCACCTCGGCTACGTCGTGAATCCGGTGCCTGCGGCGGCGCGGATCGTCGATGGCGACTTCGTGCTCGACTTCGCGCATCATCGCACCGGCACGCTCGCCGTGGTCCGGCCAGAGCCGACGCCGTGGCTCTCCGTGCCGATCGCCGACGGCGTGGCGCGCATCCCGTCCGCGGACGTTCTCGAGGGGGATCCCTCCGACAACCCCTTCTCGGGTCGCGCCTATCGTGAGGTCACCGTCTTGCGCGGGCATTCGTGGGCGCGGGTCTACCTCACGAACGCGGTCGATGAGATCCGGGTCGGCGAGGCGACCTTGGAGTTGCAGCCTGCGACGGCAGGGTACCTGCAGCTCGTCCACGACCGGCATCTCGACGACGCGCTCCTCGACGCGGAGGCCACCGAGTCGGCGACGAACCGACGCGGGGAGGAACTGGCGAACGAGGAGGCGCGCGCGACGGACGCCTGAGCGTCAGCGGGCCGTCCAGCCGCCGTCCACGGTGACGGTCGAGCCGGTGACGAATGTCGAATGCGGTGAGGCGAGGAAGAGCAGGGCGGTGCGAATCTCGTCGTGGCGTCCGATGCGCCGTAGGAGGGTATGGGCCCCCAGGTCTGCGATGAACGAGGTGTTGGCCTGGGCGGCCTCCGCGGGGAACGGCCCGGGCACGATCGCGTTCGCCCGGACGCCTTGCGGGCCGAGTTCCGCAGCCTGATACCGGGTCAATTGCAGCAGTGCGGCCTTGACGGCGCCGTAGTACGGCGGCGTCCGGCCGGCCTCCGTCGCGTAGACGGCTAGGTCGGGCGCCACGACGCCGTACATCGAGGAGACGTTGATCACGCTGGGAGATCCGCCTGCCGCGACCGAGGCGGCGAAACCCGGGCGTGCCGCCTCGGCCCCGCGCCAGGCCGCCTTCACCGCCAACTCGTAGGCCTCGTCGAACAGCTCGCCGGTTGCGGTCGCCAGCGAGCCGCCGTGCCCGACGTGCGCGTTGTTGACCAGCACGTCCAGCCGCCCGTGCGCCTCCGCAACCTCGGAGACGAATGCGGGCCAGGCGTCCGAGGCGACGTCGACGGGCCGCGTCCGGATCGTCAGTCCGTCCTCGGCGAGTCGCCCGGCGAGGGCGTCCAGCTTGCTCGGCGTCCTGGAGACCGCGTAGACGGTCGCTCCGGCAGACGCTAACGCGGAGACCATCGGCCCACCGAGCCAGCCGGTCGCGCCGGTGACGATCGCGACCGCGCCGTCCAGCCGAAAGAGATCCGCGCCATCGATCATGACTTCCTCCAGGTGCTGGGGTCCACGAGGCCGGCTGATCCGGCAGGCAGACGCTCGCCGACGAGGGCCAACTCGTCAGCGGTCAGCGGGGGGTTGCGGGCCAGCGCCGCGTTCTGCTGAACCTGCTCGGGCGTCTCCGCCCCCAGGACGACCGACGTCACGAAGCCGTGGCCGAGGGCGTAGGCGACGCACAGATCGGCCCGGTTGCTGCGCCCCAGTTCGCTGACCAACGCCTCGATCGCAGGGACGTGCTGGGCGCCCTCGGCCGGGTCCGGCCAGTCGGACGCCGCCCCGCCGGCGAGCAGCCCCTGCAGAAACACGCTGCGGACGGTCACCGTGACGTCGGGACGCCGCTCCAGCGCGGCGAGCACCGGCTTCGCCAGCCAGCGGCGATCCACCAGGTTGAACGGGAATTGGACGTACCCGAGCAGCGGGTCCTCCAGCAGCGGCAACAGCTCGTCGGGGGCCGCCAGCGATGCCCCGACGGCCGCGAGGCCGGTCTCGCGTGCCTGCCGCAGCACATCCCGGACGCCTGGCCGCCACCAATCCGCCGCGCGGTGCACGAGCACGGCGTCGAGCTGGGTGGAGGCGAGCGCCGCACGCGAGGCGTCCAGGGAGGCGGCCGCGTCGGTGGCCGCCTCGGCGTCCGACGTCAGCGGGGCAATCTTGGTGATCACCCGCGGAATGGGCGACCCGCCGGCCGCCGCCCCGATGGCCTCCTCGGAGTCGCCGTAGGCGCGGGCGGTGTCGACGTGGCTCGCGCCCCCCGCGACCGCTTCGGCCAGGATGCGTCGAGCTGAGTCGCGGGACGGCTTGCCCGTCCGGTTGACGATCCCATAGTCGAGACCGAGTTGGACGCCGCCCAGGATCCAGCGGCTCTGCGCGATCATGCGTCGCCCCGGCGAGGGCAGACGACGAGTTTGCCGGGCGCCGGCACCAGCGCGGCCGACGTGCAATCAAAGGCACGGTCGATCGCGGTGCGGGCCTCGGCGGGCAGCCGGTGGGGCGGAATCCAGCCGGTGTCCCAGATCAGATACCGGGCGCCGTCGGCGTCGGTCAAACAGCGCATGCTGTCGGCGTAGCTGCGGGTGGGTACCACGACTGCCGGGTAGACCGTCGCGCGCTGTAACCACTGCGGCGATGGGTAACGGCAGGTCGTGGGGTTGCCGAGTGCGTAGTTGATGGAGCCGAAGGTGAGGTAAAGAACATCGGTGCGAGCGCCGATGCGCCCGCGCAGTTGTGTGTACTGCGCTTCGCTGGCACGGACGCCGGCCGGGTTCGGAACGGCGCCGATCTGGGCGTTCATCACGTCGAATGAGTAGGACGAGGTCGGTAGGTTCGCCACGGCCAACGAGGCGGCGAGCGCGACGGGGGCTGCGACGAACCAGCCCCGGGCCGCGGGTCGCCGTGCGGTGAGCGCGAACAGCAGCAGCCCCAGCAGCACGATGACGCCGATGGCCCCGATCGCCACCGACAGGTGCCCGCGCCGCCAGGCGAGAGGCTGAGCGAGTAGGACGCCCCCCGCCACCGCGACCGCAGCGGTCGCCAGCGACAGCGCGGGCGCGATGTTCGGCCGGACAATCAGGGCGATCCCCCAGACCGCGGCCGCCGCCAGGGGCAGCGAGGAGTAGTGGTACATGAACTCTTCGCCCTGAAGGTAGCCCGGCAGCGCGCTCGCGACCACGGAGGCTAGGCCGCACAGGGCGAATTCGACCCGGCGGCCGGCCGACCTCCCGGAGGCCGACGCCAGGCCGACCAGTGCCAGCGGGACCGTCGCGATCAACGGGACGAGCACCGCATTGTTGGCCACGAAGGTGGCCCAGTGGTGCAGGTCGGACAGTCGCAAGCCGTGGGAGAGCGGCGATTGGCGAGGCAGGTGGCCCTGATCGACCGTCCAGGTGATCTCCCACGGGAACGCGACGACGTTGAGGGCGAGCCACCCAGCGCCCCACACGGCCGTC
>CALMAD010000243.1 GCA_937859105.1 uncultured Propionibacteriaceae bacterium | reverse complement strand
CCAGAAGGCGACGGATGCGGCCGGCCACGGCGTCCTTCGTCAGCGGCGGCTGGTTCAACTGCGCGAGCTCTTCGAGGCTCGCCGGTTTGTGTTCCAGACGCAACATCCCGGCCACCTTCAGATGGTCGGGCACCTCATCGCCCAGGATCTCGAGAGCCCGCTCCACGCGCGCCCCGGCCGCCACCGCCGCCCGGGCCGAGCGGCGCAGATTCGCGTCGTCGAAGTTGGCCAGCCGGTTCGCGGACGCCTTGATCTCCCGGCGCATCCGCCGGTCCTCCCACGCCAGCAGCGTCTCGTGGGCCCCCATGCCGGTCAGCATGTCGGCGATAGCGTCCCCGTCGCGGATCACGACCCGGTCGATGCCGCGGACCTCGCGCGCCTTCGCCGAGATGCCCAGCCGGCGGGCCGCGCCGACGAGCGCGAGCGCGGCCTCCGACCCGGGGCAGGTGATCTCCAGCGACATCGAGCGGCCGGGCTCCGTGAGCGAGCCGTGCGCGAGGAAAGCCCCCCGCCACACGGCCGTCGCCACGTCGAGGCCCCCGCTGACGAGCGCGGCCGGGAGGCCGCGCACGGGGCGTCCGCGATTGTCGACCAGGCCGGTCTGACGCGCGAGGGAGTCGCCGTCGCGGATCAGCCGGACGACGTAGCGCGTGCCGCGCCGGAGCTGGCTCGGCGTGATGACGACGAACTCGCAGGTGAAGCCGAACAGGTCGCTCACGAACGACCGAAGCCGGCGCGCGGCGCCGCCCGTGTCCAGGTCGGCCTCGACGATCACGCGGCCGCCGGCAATGTGCAGGCCGCCGGCGAAGCGCAGCATCGCGGCCACCTCGGCCTTGCGGACGGCGGGCTTGGTGACCTCGACCGTCGCCAGCTCGGCCTTCACCTCGGGTGTTGACGCCATAGGGAGAACCTTACCGAGACATCAGGTCCGCATAAACGGAGGCCAGGCGATTCGGATCGTGGCGCGGGGAGCCGTCGGACATGCGCACGTGAGCGGTGACGACGTCGGCCCCGAAGCTGGCCGCGTAGGCCGCCAGATGCGTGTCAGCCCGGGCGAAGCTGGGGTCGACGATCACGGCGTCCAGGCGCAGCCAGGGGGCGTGCTCGGAGAGGAACTCCAGGTGCTCGGCGGCCGAATAGCCCTGCGTCTCGTCGTCCGGCGTCAGATTCAGGGTGAGGAAGCGCCGCGCCGGGGTGTCGCGCAGGGCCTGCGCCACCTGCGGGACGAGCAGGTGGGGCATCACCGACGAGAACCAGGACCCGGGGCCCAGGACCACGTAGTCGGCCTGGGCGATCGCCTCGAGCGCCTGCGGGGCGGCGGGCGGATCGTGCGGGATCAGCCGCACCGCGCGCACCTCCCCGGACGCCAGCGCCACGTTCTCCTGGCCGCGGACGAGCCCGGGCTCGTCGGGGAGCCGCGGGTCGACGCCGATGACGTCGGCCTCGATCTCGAGCGGAACGGTGGCCATCGGCAGGACCCTGCCCTGCACGTCCAGCAGCTTGCCGACCATGTCGAGCCCGGAGACCGGGTCGCTGCCCAGCCTTTCCCAGATGCCCGCGATCAGCAGGTTTCCGATCGCGTGCCCGGCCAGGACGCCCTCGCCGCCGAAGCGGGACTGCAACACGTCGGCCCAGACGCGGCCCTCCTCGTCGTCGCCGCACAGCGCGGCCAGCGCCATCCGCAGGTCGCCGGGCGGCAGAATGTCGAACTCGCGCCGGAGGCGCCCGGACGAACCGCCGTCGTCGGCGACCGTCACGACCGCCGTCAGGTTGGTCGTGACCCGCCGCAGCGCCTCCAGGGACGCCGACAGCCCATGTCCGCCGCCGAGGGCGACGACGTGCGGCAACCCGCTGAGCGCGCGCATCACTCGAGACCGAGATCGCGGTGCAGGACGCTGCAGCCGACGCCCTCCGCCTCCAGCCGCCGCGCCAACTCTTCGGCGATCGCCGTCGAGCGGTGCTTGCCGCCGGTGCAGCCGACCGCCACGGTCGCGAGCCGCTTGCCCTCGCGGATGTAGCCGGGCGTGATCGTGAGCACGAGGCTCACCAGGGAGGCGAGGAACTGCTGGGCCTCGTCGAAGCCGAGCACGTACGACGACACCGCCTGCGACAGGCCGGTCTGCGGGCGCAACTCGGGAACCCAGTGCGGGTTCGGCAGGAAGCGGACGTCGACGACCATGTCGGCGTCCACCGGAAGGCCGTTCTTGAACCCGAACGACATGACCGTGACGTGCAGGCCGCGATCGGGGTCGGCGTCGAACGCGTAGGCGACGCGCGCCGCGAGCTGGTGGACGTTGAGGCGTCCGGTGTCGACGACCATGTCGGCCGCCGCGCGCAGCACGGCGAGCATCTCGCGCTCGCGGTGAATGCCGTCGAGCAGCGGCCCGTCGCCCTGGAGCGGGTGCGGACGCCGCACCGACTCCTGCCGCCTGACGATCACGTCGTCCGGGGCTTCGAGGAACAGGATCTGCGGCAGCACGCCCCGCTGGACGAGCGTGTCGAAGGCGGCGGGGATCTCGTCGAACTCCGACCGCGTCCGGACGTCGACGATGACCGCCACCCGCGAGAACCCACGCTCGAGCGCCGTGTCGAGCAGCGCCGGCATCATGCTGGGCGGCAGGTTGTCGACGACATACCACCCCAGATCCTCCAGCGTGTGGGACGCCGTCCGTCGCCCAGCGCCGGACATGCCGGTGATGACGACGAACCGAACCGCGGAGGCTTCGCTCATGCGCCCATTATGTCGCGCGACAGCGCGCTCAGCCGCTTTCAATCTCACCCGTCGCCATATTGACCGCCTCGCCCGGGGCGGACGCATCCAACGCCGCCTTGATCGCCAGCGCCGTCTTGGGGCCGATACCCGGCACGTCCGCGATCTCCTCCCAGCGCGCGGCCCGCAGCTTCTTGAGCGAGCCGAAGTGCTTGATGACGGCCTTGCGGCGCAGTTCGCCCAGGCCGGGCACATCGTCGAGCAGCGACTCCACCATCGACTTGCTGCGGCGGCCGCGATGGTGGGTGATCGCGAACCGGTGCGCCTCGTCGCGCGCCCGCTGCAGCAGGTAGAGGCCCTCGCTGGTGCGCGGCAGGATCAGCGGGAACTCCTCGTCGGGCAGCCACACCTCCTCCAGCCGCTTCGCCAGCCCGACGACGGGGACGTCGGAGACGCCGAGGGCGTCCATCGCCGCGTGGGCCGCGGCGACCTGCGGCGCGCCGCCGTCGACGACCACGAGCCCCGGCGCGTAGGCGAACTTACGCGCGGCGCCGGTCGTCGGGTCGACGAGCACCGCACCCTCGCCCTCGAGGGACTGCTGATCCTCCAGGTAGCGGCGGAAACGGCGCGTGATGACCTCGTCGATCGCCCCCACGTCGTTCGAGCCCGCGACGGTCTTGATGATGAACCGCCGGTACTCCGACTTGCGCGGCAGCCCGTCCTCGAAGACCACCATCGAGCCGACGACCTCGCTGCCCTGCAGGTGCGAGATGTCGTAACACTCGATGCGCAACGGCGGGGCGGGCAGCTCCAGCGCCTCCTGGATCTCCTCGATCGCGCGGTTGCGCGTCGACAGATCGCTCGCGCGCCGCGTCTTGTGCAGGGCGAGGGCCTCGGACGCGTTCTTCGCGACCGTGTCGAGCAGGACGCGCTTGGGCCCGCGCTGGGGAATGTGCAGCCGGACGTGCGCCCCCCGCACGTCGGACAACAGCGCCCCCAGCGCGTCGGCGCTCGCCGGCTCGAGCGGCACCAGGATCTCCCGCGGGATCGCGCGGCTCACCTCGGTGCCGTCGCCGGCCTCGGCGTCGGAGTACAGCCCGAGCAGGAACGTGTCGAGCAGCTCGGCCAACGACGAATCGTCGGCCCGGTCGGCCACCCAGCCCCGCTCACCCCGGACGCGGCCCGCCCGCACGTGGAACACCTGCACCGCGACCTCGAGCTCGTCGGACGCCAGCGCCACCACGTCGGCGTCCGTCCCGTCCGGCAGGACGATCGCGTTGCGCTCGGTCGCCGAGCGCAACGCCCCGAGCTGGTCGCGCAGGACGGCCGCCTTCTCGAACTGCAACTCATCGGACGCCCGCTGCATCTGCGCTTGCAGGCGCCGCGTCAGCGCGTTCGTGTGGCCGGCGAGGAAGTCGCAGACGTCGGTGACGAGCTCGCGGTGGGCCTCGGCGTCGATGCGGCCCACGCAGGGCGCCGAGCACTTGCCGATGTAGCCGAGCAGGCACGGCCGCCCGGACGCCTTCGCGTTGCGGAACACCCCCGCGCTGCACGATCGCATCGGAAAGACGCGCAGAAGGCTGTCGATCGTGTCGCGGATCGCCCACGCCTGCGCGTAGGGCCCGAAGTAGCGGTTGCCCTTGCGCTTCGCGCCGCGGCCGACGAAGACGCGCGGGAACTCCTCGCTCCACGTGATCGCGACCCACGGGTACGACTTGTCGTCGCGGTACTTGATGTTGAACCGCGGGTCGTACTGCTTGATCCACGTGTACTCGAGCTGCAGCGACTCCAGCTCGTTCTGCACCACGGTCCACTCCACCTTCGCCGCGGTGCGCACCATGGTCTGCGTGCGGAAGTGCAGGGACGCCGGGTCGGCGAAGTAGGAGTTCAGCCGCTGGCGGAGGTTCTTCGCCTTGCCGACGTAGATCACGACCCCGTGGGGGTCGCTGAACCGGTAGACGCCCGGGTTCGTGGGGATCGAGCCGGGCGCCGGTCGATAGGACGCCGGATCAGCCATGCGCGTCAGTGTAGGCGGGGCGTCCGACGGTTTCCGTCCGGGGTCGTGGGTACGCTGACGCCATGCCCGACCGACGAACGTTCCTGAAAGCCGGCCTCGCGGTGGCCGCCACCACCCTCGGCGTCACGGCGTGCTCCCCGGCGCAGCCCGCTGCGTCCCCGACCCCGAAGAGCTTCCCGAAGGCCGACATCCCGGTGGGGAGCGGCACGATCTTCTCGGACGCCAAGCTCGTGGTCACGCAGCCGGCCGCCGGGCAGTTCAAGGCGTTCGACTACACCTGCCCCCACCAGGGGTGCCCGGTCACGAAGATGCAGGGTCGCCAGATCGTCTGCGCCTGCCACAACAGCTACTTCGACATCGCCGACGGGCACGTGATCAGCGGCCCGGCGACGTCCGGGCTCACGCCGGCCGACGCGACGGTCGAGGGCGACCACGTCCTCGTCGCCGGCTGAGCGCTCCGTGGGCACCGCGCGGGAGGCGTCCGGGGGCGAGGGGCGCGGGGCGTCCGCGCTCGAGGGCATCTCAGAGTCCGACCCCGAAGCGCTCGCCCAGCGCCTGCGGGCGTTGGGTCTGCCGCTCGTGCTCCCGCCCACGGTCCGGGCCCGCGGGCTGGTCCGGCGGGCCCCCGGGCCGCTCGCCTGCGCCCTGCTGCTCCCGGTCGGGGTGGCGCTGGTGGAGCGCGCCAACGACGTGATCGACGGGCTCATCGCCACGACCGACGAGGCCCAGGTCGAGCAGACGCTGAACGGCGTGGCCGACGGGGTGTGGGTCGGGTTCACCGTCGGCCTGGCCTGCATGCTGGCCGCCCCCGTCGCCGGCTGGCTGGCCGACCGCGCGGCCCGGCGGCTGCCCGCGCCGGCCGGCAACGCCCTGGGGGTGATCCTGGCGCTGGGGGCGTCGTCGGCACGCAGGCGGCGTCCGGGGATCCGAGCCCTCTGTGGGCGTGGCTCGGCGTGGTGATCGTCACGGGCCTGGCCGTCGCCGGGTTCTTCGGCGTCGGCACCGTGCTGCGCTGGTCGGTCCTGCGCGTGCTGCGCGAGACGGAGACGCTGGGGCCGCTCGCCGCGCGCGTGCTGCCGATGCTGATGGTCGCGTTCCTGTTCTTCTTCTACAACGCCGAGATCTGGCAGGTGATGGTCGCGCTCAGCACCGAGCGCACCTGGGCGGTTGTCGGCATCCTCGCCCTGCTGACCGTGCTGCTGGTCGCGGTCACCACCAACGACGGGCTGCGCTCGATGCTGGCCGAGCACGCGTCGGAGCGCGAGGGGATCGACGTGCCGCCGCTCCGCCGCAGCGAGCGCTTCAACCTGCTGCTCGTGCCGTGCCTGGCCGCCCTCATCCAGGCGACGCTGTTCGCCGTCGTCGTGTTCGGCTTCTTCATGCTCTTCGGGTGGCTGTCGGTGTCGGAGGCCACGGCCGCCCAATGGACCGGCCGGCCCGCCCAGCGCTTCCCCGGCCTGCTCGCCCAGGTGCCGATCAGCCCGACGCTCGTGAAGGTCTCCCTGACCCTGGCCGCCTTCTCGGCGCTCAACCTCGCCGCGTCCGCCGCCGCCGACCGCCAGCACCGCGAGCGCTTCGTCGACCCGCTGCTCGACGAGGTCGTCGACAGCCTCCAGGTTCGGGACGCCTACGTCCGCGCGGCCGCCTCGGCCGCGGAGCGCTGAGGGCCCGCGGCCGGCGACGTCCGGGCACCCTAGGCGAGGAGGGGCTTGAGGTACTCCCCGGTGAAGGACGCCGGGTTGCCCGCCACCTGCTCGGGCGTGCCGACCGCCACGACCTCGCCGCCGCGCGAGCCGCCCTCGGGGCCCATGTCGATCAGCCAATCGGCGGTCTTGATCACGTCGAGGTTGTGCTCGATCACGATGACCGTGTTGCCGGCGTCGACCAGGCGGCCCAGCACGAGGAGGAGCTTGTTGATGTCTTCGAAGTGCAGGCCGGTCGTCGGCTCGTCGAGCACGTACACCGTGCGGCCGGTGGAGCGCTTCTGCAGCTCGGCGGCCAGCTTGACGCGCTGGGCCTCGCCGCCCGACAGGGTGGTCGCCGGCTGGCCCAGGCGCACGTACCCGAGGCCGACGTCGACCAGCGTGGTCAGGTGCCGGGCGATGCCGGGGATCGCGGCGAAGAACTCCACCGCCTCCTCGATCGGCATGTGCAGCACCTCGGCGATGGTCCTGCCCTTGTAGTGCACCTCGAGCGTCTCGCGGTTGTACCGCGCGCCGTGGCACACCTCGCAGGGCACGTACACGTCGGGCAGGAAGTTCATCTCGATCTTGATCGTGCCGTCGCCGGCGCAGTTCTCGCAGCGGCCGCCCTTCACGTTGAACGAGAACCGCCCCGGCTGGTACCCGCGGACCTTCGCCTCCGGCGTCTCGGCGAACAGCTTGCGGATGCGGTCGAACACGCCCGTGTACGTCGCCGGGTTCGAGCGCGGCGTCCGCCCGATCGGCGACTGGTCGACGTGAATCGCCTTGTCGATCTCGGACAGCCCTGTGATGCGCTCGTGCCGGCCCGGCACGTCTTTCGCCCCGTAGAGCTCTTTGGCGAGTGCCCGGTAGAGGATCTGGTTCACCAGCGACGACTTGCCCGACCCCGACACGCCCGTGACCGCGATGAACCGCCCGAGCGGGAAGTCGACGGTGACGCCGCGCAGGTTGTTCTCCGTCGCCTCGTGGACCGTGAGCTTCTTGCCGTTACCCGGACGCCGGATCGCCGGCACCGGGATCTCCCGCCGGCCGGCCAAGTACGCCCCCGTCAGGGACTCCTTGCTCTTCAGCAGCTGGTCGACAGACCCGGAGACGACCACCTTGCCGCCGTGCTCGCCCGCGCCCGGGCCGATGTCGACGACCCAGTCGGCCACCCGGATCGTGTCTTCGTCGTGCTCGACGACGATGAGCGTGTTGCCCATGTCGCGCAGCCGCACCAGCGTGTCGATGAGCCGCCGGTTGTCGCGCTGGTGCAGCCCGATGGACGGCTCGTCGAGCACGTACAGGACGCCGACGAGCCCGGACCCGATCTGCGTCGCCAGCCGGATGCGCTGCGCCTCGCCGCCCGACAGGCTGCCCGCCGACCGCGACAGCGTCAGGTAGTCGAGCCCCACGTCGAGCAGGAACCGGAGGCGCTCGTTGATCTCTTTCACCACGCGCTCGGCGATGGCCGCCTCGCGCTCGGCGAGGGTGAGGCCGCGCATGAACACGGCGACGTCGGCGATCGACAGGTCGGCCACCTGGGCGATGTTCTTGCCGTCGACCGTGACCGCCAGCGAGGACGGCTTCAGCCGCGCGCCGTGACAGGCGTCGCAGGGGATCTCGCGCATGTAGCCGGCGAACCGCTCGCGCGAGTTGTCGGTCTCGGCCTCGGCGAACCGCCGCCGCACGTAGGGGATCGCGCCCTCGAACTTCGCGTTGTAGTTCTGCTCGCGGCCGTGCCGCGTCCGCGTGGACACGTGGATCGTGCCCTTCACGCCGTTCAGGATCAGCCCCCGCACGGACGCCGGCAGCTCGCTCCACGGCGTGTCGACCGAGAAGCCGTGCTCGCGCCCGAGGGTGCGGAACAGCGTCTGGAAGTACCCCGACACGTAGATGGACGACCACGGCGCGACCGCGTTCTCGCTGAGGCTCTTGCTGCGGTCGGGCACGACGAGGTCGGGATCGACCTCCATCCGCGTGCCGAGGCCCGAGCACTCGGGGCAGGCACCCCACGGGGCGTTGAACGAGAACTGCCGGGGCTCGAGCTCTTCGATCGAGATGTCGTGCGCGTTCGGGCAGGCCAACTTCTCGGAGTAGCGGCGCTCGCGGTTCGGGTCGGACGTCGGCAGGTCGACGAAGTCGACCGCCACCACCCCGGACGCCAGCCCCAGCGCCGTCTCGATCGAGTCGGTGAGGCGCTGCTTCACGGTCGGCTTCACGGCCAGCCGGTCGACGACCACCTCGATGTTGTGCTTCTTCTGCTTGTCAAGCGTGGGTGGGCTGGCGAGCTGATGCACCTCGCCGTCGACCCGGACGCGCGTGAACCCCTGCGTGACCAGGTTGCGGAACAGGTCGTGGTACTCGCCCTTGCGGCCGCGGACGACGGGGGCCAGCACCTGGAACCGGGTGCCCTCGTCGAGCGCCAGGAGGCGGTCGACGATCTGCTGCGGCGTCTGCCGGCTGATCGGCTCGCCGCAGACCGGGCAGTGCGGACGCCCCGCCCGTGCGAAGAGGAGGCGCAGGTAGTCGTAGATCTCGGTGATCGTGCCCACGGTGGAGCGCGGGTTGCGGTTGGTCGACTTCTGGTCGATCGAGACCGCCGGGCTCAGGCCCTCGATGAAGTCGACATCCGGCTTATCCATCTGACCCAGGAACTGCCGCGCGTAGGCCGACAGCGACTCCACATAGCGACGCTGCCCCTCGGCGAAGATCGTGTCGAACGCCAGCGACGACTTGCCGGACCCGGACAGGCCGGTGAACACGATCAGGGCGTCCCGCGGCAGATCGAGGGAGATATTGCGGAGGTTGTTCTCGCGCGCGCCGCGCACGAGGAGTCGATCATTCACGGCGCTCATCGTAGGCGGTGGCTCCGACACTTTCCCCGCGGGGATGCCCCCGAGGGAAGGAGGCCCTAAGTTGGAGGCATGCGCGACATCATCCGCCTGGGCCAGGTCGAGACGGTGCGCAAACGCCTCAACGAGGCCACCCAGAGCCTGCTGGGCGACACGATCGTGCTCAGCGACGCCGAATGGCAGCAGCCGAGCCTGCTGCCGGGCTGGTCGCGCGCCCACGTCGCCACCCACCTCGCGCGGGGCGCCGACGCGCTGTCGCACGTCGTGCGGAACACGGCGTCCGGGCGGATGGTTCCGCTGTACGCGAACGAAGGGCAGCGACTCGCCGACATCGAGCGCGGCTCCGAGCGCTCGGGGCTGGAGTTGCAGATCGACCTCGACACGGCCGCCGGAGCGCTGGAGGAGGCCTTCGCCGAGGTCGTCGACTGGCTCGTGCCGGTGACCCTGCCGATCGGGGAGCATCCGCTGGCCGCGGTCACGATCGCGCGGCTGCACGAGGTGTGCCTGCACCACCTCGACCTCGACACCGGCTTCGCCAGTCACCTCATCGACCCTGTGCCGGCGCGCTGGCTGCTGCAGTGGTCGTGCGATCGACTGGCAGAGAGCGCGCACGTGCCGGCCGTGGACGTGCGCAGCGCGTCCGGGGTCAGCGAATCCCTCGGGGGCGTGGGTGAACGACGCGAGGTGACCGGCACCGATGCCGCCCTGTGGGGTTGGGTCACGGGCCGCGAAGATGGCAGTACCGTGGACGCGGCGGAAGGCGTCCTCTTCCCCCTGTCGAGCTGAAAGGGCCGCACTCATGCGCGTGTCGACCATGTCCGTCGGGCCGATGGACAACAACGCTTACCTGCTCACCGACGGCGACGTCGGTGTGCTCGTGGACGCCGCGAACGATCCCACCAAACTGCTGGAACTCATCAACGGCACACGGCTCGAGACGATCGTCACGACCCACCGGCACCCCGACCACATCCAGGCGCTGGTGCCGGTCGCGAAGGCGTCCGGGGCGCGGCTCATCGCCGGGACGCCCGACGTCTCGGCGATCGAATCGGCCACGACGCTGCCGCTGGAGGGCGTGTGGGACGGGGACTTCGTGGACGTCGGCACCGAGCGGCTCGAGGTGATCGGCCTCGTCGGGCACACGCCCGGGTCGATCGCGCTGGCTTATACGCCGGAGGGGGGCCCGGCCGAGCTGTTCACGGGCGACTCGCTGTTCCCCGGCGGCGTGGGCCGCACGAACAACCCCGAGGACTTCGACTCCCTCTACCACGACGTGACGACGAAGCTCTTCGACCGCTTCGGCGACGACACGGTCGTCCGGCCGGGCCACGGCGCCGGCACGACGCTGGGCGCCGAGCGTCCGCACCTCGCCGAGTGGCGCGAGCGCGGTTGGTGATGGAGATCCGCGCGGCCCGGGAGGAGGACGCCCCCGGCATCGCCGCGATCTACAACGACGCCGTCGCCCACTCGACCGCCATCTGGAACGACGAGCTCGTCGATGCCACGAATCGCGCCGCCTGGCTGACGGCCCACCGCGACCTCGGCTACCCGGTGCTCGTCGCCGCCGAGGACGACCGGGTGCTGGGCTACGCCACCTTCGGCGACTGGCGCGCCTTCGACGGCTACCGCCACACCGTCGAGCACTCGGTGTACGTGCACGCCGACGCGCGCGGACGCGGCCTCGGCCGCACGCTCATGGTCGCCCTCATCGACGAGGCCCGCCGCCTCGGCAAGCACGTGATGGTCGCGGGCATCGACGCGAGCAACACCGGATCGATCCAGCTGCACGAACGGCTCGGGTTCACCTCCGTCGGTTTGCTGCCCCAGGTCGGCATGAAATTCGGCCGCTGGCTCGACCTCGCCTTCCTGCAGCTCACCCTCGACGGTCGGCCGGCCCCCGACGGGCCCGCCGGGGCCTGAGCGGACGCCTGG
>CALMAD010000242.1 GCA_937859105.1 uncultured Propionibacteriaceae bacterium | reverse complement strand
GCCGGCCCTGGCCGGGGGCGTCCGGGGGCCGGATCGGGCGCCGGGGAGGGTCGCTCACGAAAACTGTCAGTGGCGGCGGAAAGAATGGCGGACATGGATCAGGTGACCATGTCGTTGCTTCTCGCAGCCCTCGCCGGGGCGGCCGTCGGCGTCCTCGTGACGTGGCTGGTCGCGCGGGCGAACCAGCGCGCCGGGCAGGCGTCCGACGAGGCGACGCTCGCGCGGCTGCGGTCCGACGAGTCGCAGGCGCGCTCCGACGCGGCGGCGGCCCGGGCCGAGCTGGCCGACGCGCGGGCCGACGCCGCGGCGGCCGACACGCGCGCGGCCGAGGCGCGCCAGCAGATGGCGGAGGCATGGTCGGCGCAGGCGGCGGCCCGGGCCGAGGCGGCCGGCTTGCAGGCCACGGTCACCGCGGCCACCGCGGAGCGCGACGTCGCGATCGCGCGTGCCGCCGAGCTGGCGGCCGACCGCGACGCGATGGTGAACCAGTTCAAGGTGCTCTCCAGCGAAACCCTTGAGGCGCAGTCGCGCCGGGCCGACGCGACCGCCGAGCAGCGGCTGCAGGCCACCGAGCAGTTGATGGCGCCGATCCGGGAGAGCCTGGCCGCGTTCAACACGCGCCTGGGCGAGGTCGAGCAGGCGCGGGTTCAGATGAGCACCGACCTGGCCGCGCAGGTGCGGGCCGTCCAGTTCACCGGGGAGCAGCTGCGGCGCGAGACCTCCGCGCTGTCCACCGCCCTGCGCAAGCCGCAGGTGCGTGGCGCGTGGGGCGAGATGCAGCTCAAGCGCGTCGTCGAGGTGAGCGGCATGCTCGAACACTGCGACTTCGTGCAGCAGCAGACCACGACCACGAGCACCGACGCGCTGATCCGGCCCGACCTGAAGGTGATGCTGGGCGAGTCGAAGTTCGTCTACGTCGACTCGAAGGTGCCCCTGTCGGCATTCCTGGACGCCGAGGAGGCGGGCAACGACGCCGACCGCGACCGTTACCGGGCGCAGTTCGCGAAGAACGTCCGCTCGCACGTGGATCAGCTCGCCGGCAAGGGGTATTGGAAGGCGGATGCGGGCACGCCCGAGTTCGTCGTGCTGTTCATGCCGAACGAGGCGCTGGGCGCCGAAGCGCTCGCCCAGATCCCCGACCTGCACGACTACGCGGCCCGCAAGAACGTCATCGTGGCGACGCCGACCACGCTGATCGCGATGCTGCGGGCGGTCGCCTACGGGTGGAAGCAGGCGGCACTCGCCGAGTCCGCCGCCGAGGTGTTCACGCTCGGGCGCGAGCTCTACGACCGGCTCGGCACGATGGGCGGCCACTTCGACAAGATCGGCCGGGCGCTCAACTCGACCGTCAAGGCGTACAACACGACGCTCGGCTCCCTGGAGTCGCGGGTGTTCGTCACCGCGCGGCGGTTCCGCGACCTGAGCGTGACGGACGCCGAGCTGGCCGAGCTCTCCCCCAGCGACGAGCACGCCCGGTCGGTGACCGCGCCCGAGCTGACCGAGCGGGGTGAGTCGTCGGCCGACCGGCGCAGGGAGGGCGGCGTCCGGGTTGACGACGAGCGAGCCGACCGCGCGCTGCCGCTTCCCGAGGCCGACGAGCTCAAGCGAGGCGAGCCGACGCTCGACGAGGTGACGGCGTCCACGACCGTGACCCGCCTCGGCCAGAGGGGCAGAATGGCCCGGTGAGCACCGACACGTCCGCCGCCACCCAGCCTGTCTCGGCCGCCTCGATCGACGAGGCGGCCGAGCGCATCCGCGCCGTCGTCTCCACGACCCCGCTGCAGCCGAACCAGCGGCTGTCGGCGGCGTCCGGGGCGAACATCTGGCTGAAGCGTGAAGACCTGCAGCCGGTGCGCTCGTACAAGATCCGCGGCGCGTACAACCTGATCGCCCAGCTCGACGAGGCCGAGCGGGAGGCGGGGGTGATCGCGGCGTCCGCGGGTAACCACGGGCAGGGCGTCGCGCTCGCCTGTGCGCAGTTGGGCATCCGGGGGCGCATCTTCGTGCCGAGCAACACCCCTCGCCAAAAGCGCGATCGCATGCGCGAACTGGGTGGTGCGCACATCGAGCTGATCATGACGGGCACCACGTACGACGAGGCGTCCCGGGCAGCGAAGCAGGCGGCCGCCGAGACCGGGGCGACCACCGTGTCGGCGTTCGACGACCCGCGCACGATCTCGGGGCAGGGCACCATCGCGCACGAGATCGTCGAGCAGTTGGGCTTCGCGCCCGACACCGTCGTGGTGCCGGTGGGCGGCGGCGGCCTGCTGTCGGGCTGCCTGACCTGGCTCGCCGAGCGCCACCCGGGCACGAAGGTCGTCGGGGTGGAGCCGTCGGGCGCCGCCTGCATGGCGGTCGCGCTCGAGGCCGGCGAGCCGCGCGAGTTGAAGAAGATCGACACGTTCGTCGACGGGGCGGCCGTCCGGCGGGCGGGCGATCTGACGTACTCGATCGTGTCGGCCTTCAACCCGCCGATGTACTCGGTGCCCGAGGGCCGCATCTGCAGCGAGATGCTGGCGCTCTACCAGACCGACGGCATCATCGCCGAGCCGGCGGGCGCGCTCGCGCCGGCGTCCCTGGGGCTGTACAAGCCCGCCCCGGGCGAGACGGTCGTCGCGATTCTGTCGGGGGGCAACAACGACCTGTCGCGCTACAGCGAGATCGCCGAACGGTCGCTGGTGTACGAGGGGCGCAAGCACTACTTCCTCGTGAACTTCCCCCAAGAGCCCGGCGCGCTGCGGCGCTTCCTCGACGAGGTGCTGGGGCCCGACGACGACATCACGCTGTTCGAGTACGTGAAGCGCTCCAACCGGGAGACCGGGCCGGCGCTGGTCGGCGTCGAGCTGGGCGACCCGGCTAACCTCGAGGGGCTGCTGGCACGCATGCAGTCCAGCCCCATCTCGGTCGAGGTCGTCTCGCCCGACAGCCCGTTCTACCGCTTCCTCGTGTAGGAGAACCCGATGCGCCTGTACGCGCGCCCGTCGTGGATGCTGATCCGCCAACTGATCGCCGACGCCTTCGTCGTGGCCTGGGGCCTGTTCTGGTGGTGGGCCGGGCGGCTCACCGACACGACGATCCGCGCGATCGCCGAGCCCAGCCGCCACGTGGCCGGGGCACTGCGGCAGATGCGCGACAACATCGGCGGCGCCGCGGGGCGCGTGGGCGAGATCCCGTACGTGGGCGGCGACGTCCGCGTCCCGTTCGACCGGCTGACCGGGGATGTGGACGGCATGATCGCCTCCGCCGACGGCCAGGTGCACGCCATCGAAAACGCGGCGACGCTCATGGGGTGGGTCACGTTCGCGCTGCCGCTACTGCTGCTCATCATCATCTGGCTGCCGTGGCGGCTGCGGTTCGTGCGGCGCTCGTCTGCCACGCTGGCGCTGGTGCGCCAGACGAACGGCTCCGACCTGCTCGCGCTCCGCGCGCTGGCGACGCAGCCCATCTCCGAACTGCGGCGCATCGACCCCGACCCGGTGGGTGCGTGGCGGGTCGGGGACTCCGCGGCGATCACGGCGCTCGCCGACCTCGAGCTCGCGCGGGCAGGCGTCCGGAGGCCGCGGAGGCGTCGCGCCTCCCTGCGGTGAAACCCGGCGGGTCTAGAGTGCAGGGCCGTGGCCATCCCTGAACTTCCCCGCAGAAATCTTCTCCTGGCCGGCGTCGCCGGCGTCGCCGGCGTGGCCGCGCTGGCCGCAGGCTGCGCGTCCCAAACCGGCTC
>CALMAD010000241.1 GCA_937859105.1 uncultured Propionibacteriaceae bacterium | reverse complement strand
CGCGCAGGGCGAGGGCGGTCTGCTGGCCGATGCCGGGGATGGCCTCCAGGCGCGAGGGCGGGGCGTCCAGGACGTCGAGCACCGTGGTGAACCCCGCCTCGGGCACCCCGGCGAGCCGCAGGCGTCCGGCCGTGGACTCGCGCAGCCGCTCGACCGCGATCTCACCCAGCCGGGCGCGGACCTGCGGTTCCGCCAGCGTGCGGTGGGCGTCGATGACGGCCCGGCGGGCGGCGTCCGCGGTGGCGGCGACCCAGGCGCCGTCGGCCAGCAGCGCCTCGCCGGACGCCAGCGTCGCGCGCGCCTCGGCGCCCGTGGGCGGGCGGGGGATGGGGACGGGCACGGGCCTTGCTCCTGCGTCGCGGGGTTCGCAGGCGATGCTAGCCGTCCCCTCGGACGATCGAGGCTCGGGAGCCAGGCGCGATCTCAGTCGCCGAACTCGTCGGCCAGGCGGCGGGCCTGGATGCGCTCGATGCGGCGGCGCAGGTCGGGGTGGGTGAGCCAGAAGCCGCTGGGCAGCCGCTCGACCGCGGCCAGCAGGTCGCCGGCGAAGCGGCCGGCGGCGTCCGGGCGGATGGCGAGCACGTCGAGCGCGAGCGGCACCACGTAGCCCAGGCCCTGGTCCTCGACGATGAGGACGCGCAGGTCCTCGACCTGCAGGTCGTTCAGCCGCACGTTGCGCAGCTCGCGGGCGCGCTGGGCCTGCTCGCTGAGGCCCGTGGGGCGCTCGGTGGCGCCCTCGAGCTGGTTCAGCGTCCGGTTCGCCGGGTCCTGCACGGGTGCCTCCTCGTCTTCGCCCTCGACTCTAGGCCGAGACCCGCGCTCGGTCGCCGTGGCGCTCGAAGGACCAGGTGACGATGGGGGCGAGGGACTCGGCCAGCGTCCGGTCGTGGGTGACGATCAGGACCGTCCCATCGAACGCGACCAGCGCGTCCTGCAGCTGCTCGATCGCCTCCACGTCGGCGTGGTTGGTCGGCTCGTCGAGCACCAGCACGTTGACCTCGCGGCCCT
The DNA here is from genome assembly GCA_937859105.1 of uncultured Propionibacteriaceae bacterium. Taxonomy (GTDB): domain Bacteria; phylum Actinomycetota; class Actinomycetes; order Propionibacteriales; family Propionibacteriaceae; genus Propioniciclava. Next base: position 1,137 of record CALMAD010000241.1, on the reverse strand, counting down.
GGAGGACGGCGAGGGCCGCCCGCGTGCGTTCGCCGAGCGACAAGGTCGAACACGGACGGTCGACGTGCTCGGCGCCCAGCCCGAACTTGGCCAGCAGCGTGCGCACGGACGCGGTGTCGGTGCTCCCCAGCGCCCCGGCCGCGACCTCCAGCAGCGGACGCGGCCCGGAGATCACCGACCGGTCCTGGTCGAGGACGCCGACGGCCGTCCTTGTGCCCCACGAGATCCGCCCGGATGCCGGCGTCCGTCGCCCCAGGACGCACTCCAGCAGCGTCGTCTTCCCGGAGCCGTTCGGGCCCACCAGAGCCACCCGGGCGCCCCGCTCTACCTGCGCCGACACCGGACCCACCTCGAACGCCCCGTTCCGCGCCACCACCGCATCGAGCGTCAGCACCACGTCGGCGGACGGCGGCGCCTCGGCGACCCGGAATCGCAGCTGCCACTCCTTGCGCGGCTGCTCGACGGCCTCGAGCCGGTCGACGGCGTCCCGGGCGCGGGCGGCCTTAACGTCGAGGTCGCGGGCCTTGTTCTCGTCCCACTGCGGATCGACGCGCGGCACCTTGCCGCCCGAGGGACGCCGCGCGATCGCCGCCCGCCCCTTGCGTGCCCACTCGGTCTGCCGCCGGGCCTGCTCGACGAGCGCGTCGCGGCGCCGCTCGTAGCCGGCGTACGCGTCCTCGGCCTGGCGGCGCGTCAGCGCCTTCGCGGCCCGGTGCTCCGTCCACCCGCCCGCGTAGTGGTTGACCGCCTGCTGCGTGCTGTCGAGTTCGCACACCGACGTGGCTACGGCGTCCAGGAACGCCCGGTCGTGCGACGCCACGAGCACGGGCGAGCCCACCCCGCGCACGAACTCGGTCAGGGCGTCGAGGCCGGCGGCGTCCAGGTTGTTGGTCGGCTCGTCGAGGGCCAGGACGTCGTAGCGGCTGACCAGCACGGACGCCAGCGCCGCCCGCGATGCCTGCCCGCCCGAGAGGGTGCCGAGCGGACGGTCCAGGTCGACGGCTAGGCCGATCCGCGCCAGCACGGACGCCAGCCGCGGCTCCAGGTCGGCCCCGCCGAGGGCGAGCCAGCGGTCGAGGGCGTGCGCGTAGGCGTCCGCGGACCCGGGCGTCCCGGACGCCATCCCGTCCGCCGCCG
>CALMAD010000240.1 GCA_937859105.1 uncultured Propionibacteriaceae bacterium | reverse complement strand
CGCGCCACTGCATCAGCGTGGTGCCCAGCGAACCGAACAGGACGCCGCCCGAGATGGCCCCCAGGATCACGAGCACGCCCGGCACGTTCATCGACTTGGAGAACACGCGCGGCTGGACGACGTAGGCGTCCATCTGCTGGTAGAAGAGGAAGTAGGCGAGCGTCACGAGGCCCGCCGTGGGGGAGACGGTGAACGCGAGGCTCGTCACGATGACGAGCGCGCAGCTCGACCCGACGATCGGGATGAACGCGAACATCGCCACGACGACCGACAGCGCGAGGGCGTACTCGCCGAGCCCGACCGCGTACATCACGATGGTCGACCCGACGGCCCACAGAGTCACCACGATGAACATGCCGCTGATGTAGCGGCCGATCCTGCGGAACATCTCGTTCGCCAGGTAGCGCACCCGCGGCCGCTTGGACGCCGGCGCGAGTTGGTAGATCGTGTCCTTGATCACCGGGAGGGACGCCAGGAAGTACAGCGTCAGCACGAGGGTCATGATGACGCTGAACACCGTGTTCGCCACGAGCCGGCCGGCCCCCAGGATTCCGCCGAACAGCGCGGTCAGCCAGGTGCCGGACGTCACGAACTGGGTCGCCTTGTCGATGACGTCGAACTGGGCGTCCAGGCCGGCGATCTGCGGGTTCTCCCGCAGCGACTGCAGGTAGCCGGGCGCGTTGCGGATCAGGTTCGTGACCTGGGTGTTGATCACGGGGAGGACAGCCCAGAAGGCCAGGGCCACGACGCCCAGCACGACGAGGACCACCGCGAGGACGGCCAGCGGACGCGGGAAGCGCGCCCGCTCGCGCAGCAGGTCGACGGCGGGGTTCAGACCGAGGGCGACGAAGAGCGACAGCACGATCAGGATGACCAGGAACTGCAGGTTGATCAGGACGTTGACCAGGCCGATCGCCAGCATCCCGCCCAACACGACGAAGAAGCCCACCTGGACCGGCGAGCGCTCCAAGAGCGACGGATCGCGGCGGTAGCGGAGGTCCGGCCGCGGGGCCGGCGAGGTATTCGTCGGTTCGGCCCCGTCAGGCGGGGCCGCGCTCACTGCGACTCGCGATCGTCATCCGCCACGTAGTGCGACGGCTCGCCGGACTCGCCCTCGCTCGGCTCCTCGATGAGTTGGGCGAGCTTGTGGCCCTCCTCCTCGTCGGGGAACTCCAGCGCGGTGAGGTTCGCGAGGCTGGACAGGTTGTTGAGCTGGGCGACCAAGGCCTCCTTGCGCTGGCGCAGCAGGTTCTGCTCGCGCTTGAGCTGCTCGGTGCGACGCACCAACTCGCCCTCGGTGGCCCGCCAGTGCTCGTCGGCATCGTGCCGGGCCTTCGCGACGATCGCCGCGGCCTCGTTGATCGCGTCGGCCTTGATCTGCTCGGCCTCGGCGTACACCGTCTGCTGGCGGGCGCGGAGCTCGGCGGACGCCGCGCCGAGCTTCTCCTGCAGGTCGTCGGACTGCTGCCGCGCGTCGGCGACCATCGCCGCCAGCTTGTCGCGCAACTCGCCCTGCTGGACGTCGAGGTCGGCGAGCGACTGGTCGCGCTCGGCCGCGACCTCGGCGCGGATCTGGTTGGCCTCGCCGTTCGCCTGGTCGCGCAGCGCGGCGACCTCGTCGGCGACGCGGGCGCGCGTCTCCTCCACGTCGCGCTTGGTCTGGTTGCGCAGGGCCGCCACCTCGGCGTTCGCCATGTTGCGCAGCTCGGCGACCTCGGCGTCGGCCATGGCCCGGATGTCTTGCACCGCCGCCGCCGTGTCGGCGCGCATCGCGTTGGTCTCCCGGGTGACGCGGTCGGTGAGCTCGGCGGCCTCGTGTTCGGCCTTCTGGACGATGTGCGCCGCCTCAGCGCGCGCGGCCTCGATCATCGCGTTGGCCTGCTGCTGCGCGTCGGCGAGGATCATCTCGCGGTGCTTGTCCACCGCGTCCCGCAGCCCGCCCGCCTCGGCGCGGGCGGCGTCCAACTCGCTCTTGGTCTGGTGCTCGAGCTCGGCGCGCAGCGCCTTGAGTTCGTCGATGCCGGACCGGCGCTTGGCGTCGGTCTCCTGGAGCGCCTCGGTGCGCGTGCGCTCCGCCTCTTCCTTCGCCTCGGCGACGAGGCGGTCGGCCTCGTTCTGGGCCTTGGTGACGAGGTCGTTGGCCTGCGACTCGGCGACCTTCAGCAGGGACGCCGTGTGGCCCCCGAGCTTGGAGAAGTCGGTGTCGTCGTTGCGGAGGCTCGTCGCGGTGAGCTCGCGCTGCAGCTCCCGGTAGGAGTGCTTCACGGTCGAGAGCTGCTGCTCCATCTCCCGCACGTACTCCTCGACCGCCCTCTTCTCATAACCCCGCATGACGGTCGGAAAGCTTGCGGACGCCTTCTCGTCGAACAGGTCGAGCCCGCTGGCGCCGGGGGTGTTTTGGGACACGAGGTTTCCTCTCGCACGTTCACTGGTCTGCTACCCGAGCATCGTATCCGCTCACCCCGGAGTCTCCACGCACCGATCCCCGGTGTCGAAACAACGACACCGGGGATCGTGAAGCACTATGCGCTCTTTCGCACGCGCTTTGTTCAGTGAGCGGCGTTCTTGTTCGGCTCGACCAGCTCGACGAGGACGCCCGCCGTGTCCTTCGGGTGGCAGAAGTTCACGCGCGAGTCGTTCGTGCCGCGGCGCGCCTCGGGGAAGAGCAGCCGGACGCCCTTCGCCTTGAGGTGCTCGGTGACCTTGTCGAGGTCGCTGACCCGGTAGGCGAGCTGCTGCATGCCGGGGCCGTTGCGGTCGATGAACTTGGCGATCGTCGACTTCTCGTTCAGGGGGGCGAGAAGCTGGATCTGGGCGTTCTCGGGGAGCTGCTCCCCGGTGCCGATCATGGCCTCCTCGACGCCCTGCTCCTCGTTGGTCTCGCGGTGCAGCAGGCGCCAGCCGAAGACCTCGGAGTGGAACTTGATGGCCTCGTCCAGGTTCGGGACGGCGAGGCCAACGTGGTCGATGCACACAATGAGATCCGAGTTTTCCATGTCCTTAACCTTGGCACAGTCGGACGCCGACGAGGGTCGTTGCGGCGAAGTCGGCCCTGGTGGCAAGGCGTCCGGACGTTTGTCGACGAATCCCCGGGAGCGGCCGTGGAGGCCCAGCCGCTGTGAAAAGATCGAAGGT
>CALMAD010000239.1 GCA_937859105.1 uncultured Propionibacteriaceae bacterium | reverse complement strand
CGAAAGGATCATGGAGTGTCCACGCACATGGTCAGCGTGCTGGCCGGCGGCTCGTCCGTCGCGCCGCCGCGGGGGATGGCCGCGTACCTGAGCGCCGTCCGCGCGGGGGAGTCCGTGCTGGTGCGGCCGCGCGCCGGCTACCCGGGTCTGGAGAAGACCGTCGGGTTGGTCGCCGGTCTGGCGCCGGGCGTCCTGACGGTCACCGACGTCGCCGACCTCCTCGAGACCGTCGAGCCGGGTGAGGTGCCCCCCGGCCCGGGGGCCGCGCCGTCGCACCGCACCGGGGACGACGAGGCGGGGGTCGTCGGGTACCACTCGTCGGGGAGCACCGGCCTGCCGAAGTGCGTGGTGTACCGGGGGGCGACGGTCCGGGCGCACGCGCGGCTGATCGCGTCCTCGCTGGGGCTGGACGCCTCGCACCGCTACGCCTCGCTGACGCCGCCGAACTTCGCCTACGGGCTGAGCATCCTGAACAGCCACGAGCTGTCCGGCGTCCCGATCTCGTTCACCGACGACGCGGCCGAACTCGCGGCCGCCTACGCCGGCACCGACGAACCGTTGACCCTGTATCTGCTGCCGCAGCAGGCGAGCCTGCTGGCGTCCATCGAGGACGCCCTGCCGCTGGAACGCGTCATCACGGCGGGCGGCCGGGTGTCGGGGCCGACGGTCGAGTCGCTGCTGCGGCGCTACCCGGAGTTGCGGCTGACGGCCATGTACGGCCAGGCCGAGTTGGGGCCACGTCTGGCGTTGTGGGACGGTCCGCTCGCCGAGTTCGTCCCCGGGACGCTGGGCCAGCCGATCGGCGACGTGGAGTTCCGGCTCGACGACGCGGAGGCGTCCGGGCGCACCCAACTGCTCGTGAACACGCCCCACGCGATGAGCTGGACGATCCCGGCGCCCTACGACGCCGTCCTGCCGGGCCCGGCCCCGGACGCCGTGGTCGCCACCGGCGACTACGCGGCCCTCGACGAGCAGGGCCGCTACGTCCACACGGGCCGCCGGGAGGATCTCGCGAACGTCGCCGGCACGAAGGTGCTGCTGGGCGACCTGTCCCGCAGCCTGGAGGCGGCCCTGCCGCTGGCCGGCCTGCGCGTCACCAAGCGGAAGGCGCGCGTCTCCGGCGACGACGTCCCGGTCGTCGAACTGGTGCCCGCGCCGGGGGCGTCCTTCACCGCGGCGGACGTCCGCCGGGCGCTGCGCGACGAGTGGGGCCCGCTCGTGGCCCTCTTGGACGTCAAACTTGTTGACCGAATCACCATCAGCGAAGCAGGAAAGTGATATGCCCACCATCCAAGAACGAATCGACTGGATCGCCGACACCGTCCGTCGCCGGCTGGCCCGCCACGGGGCCGTCGTGCAGACCTCCGGCGGCATCGACTCCGCCGTGACGCTCATGCTCGCCGCCCGGGCGCTCGGCCCCGAGAACGTGCTCTCCCTCTTCCTCCCGGACGCCGCGACCGGGCCCGAGACCCGCGCGTGCGCGGAGGCGGTCGCCGAGGCGGCGGGCGTCCAGTTCGTCGAGAAGCCGATCACCGCGGCGATCGAGGCGCAGCAGCCTGTGTCCGAGGTGGCCGAGATCGTGCGCGGCTACTTCCCCGACTACGACCCGAACCTGGACGCCTACTCGCTCGACCTGGCCGGCGACATCTCCGCGCGGCTGGGCAGCCAGGTGTACCACCTCGCCGTGGGCCGCAGGCACGAGGAGGCGAGCCGCCGCAAGGTGCTCAAGGCCCACGACCTGCTGAAGCTCATGGCCTACCAGAACCGCAAGCAGCGCACCCGCATGACGTTCGCCTACGGCGAGGCCGAGGCGCGCGGCTGGGCGGTCGTGGGGGCGTCCAACGGCGACGAGATCGAGACCGGCTTCGTCGTGAAGTACGGCGACGACGCCGCCGACCTCTACGCCATCGGCGACCTGCCGAAGCCGAAGGTCTACGAGCTGGCCGCCGAGTTGGGCGTGCCGCAGCTCATCATCGAGCGGCCGCCGACGACCGACACGTTCGCGCTCGTGCAGCCGCAGACCGCCTACTACTACGTCCTGCCGGCCGCCGTGCAGCGCCGCCTCATCGAGGGCGACGACGACGAACTGTCCGCGATCGCGGCCGACGCGCCGGGCTGGACGGAGGCGTCCCTGGCCAACCTGCGCCGGTCGCTGCGCACGACCGTGACCTACATCAACACCCGAGCTTTCATCAACGACACCGAGGAGACCGCCTGATGACCAACGACCGTGCACCCTGGACCGAGGTCGAGCAGCAATTGCTCGATCAGGTGTTCTACGCGCACCCGGCCGACCAGATCCGGGCGAGCGAGGACCTGGCGGCCGACGGCCTGCTCGACTCGCTGTCGATCGTCGTCATCTTGGAGATGCTCTCCGAAATCACCGGCAGTGAGGACGCCCTGACGACGGCGTCCGCGGACGACTTCGCCAACCTCGGCACGATCCGCGCCCTCTACGAGCGGCTCTAGCCGCCGGCGCGGGGTATGTGTGGCATCGCGGCGTCCCTCTTCGGGGTGGACGCCTCCGTCCCGCCGCGCGGCGGCGGACGCCTGCGCGAGGCGCTGCGCGGACGCGGGCCGGACACGATCGACGACCGGCGCGGCCCGGGCTTCCACGTGTGGGCGTCGCGACTGGCGTTGTGGGACGAGGGTTCGGCCGAGCAGCCGTTCGTCGCGCCCGACGCGGTGGGCGTCTTCAACGGGGAGCTCTACAACCTGCCCGAGCTGCAGGCGCGGCTCGGGCTGCCGGGGGCGTCCGAGATCGAGGTGCTGACGCGCGGGGTGCTCACCCGCGGGCCGGCCTTCCTCGACGCGATCGACGGTCAGTTCGCCGGTATCGCGATCGACCCGGCGGACGGGCGCGCGGTCGTGTTCCGCGACCGGTTCGGCATCGCTCCGCTGTACGTGCGGGCGTTGGCGGGCGAGGTGCTCGTCGCGTCCGATCCGATGGTGCTCGACGGGCTGGACGCCGCCGCGACGGCGACGTTCGGCGCGGCCGGGCTGGCGGGCGTGCTGTGTGACTGGGGCGTCCCGTCGCCGGCGTCCCCGTGGGCGGGCGTCGGCCAGGTGCGGCCGGGGACGGCCGCCGAGGTGCGCGGAGGCGTCCTCGGGGAGGCCGTGTCGTGGGCGTCCGAGTGGCGGCCGAGCGGCCCGGCCGAGGCGTCCCCGGAGGCGGACGCGGACGAGCTGCTCGATCTGCTGCGGGAGGCCGTCCGCCTGCGGACGCGCTCGACCCACGAGGTCACCGTCGCGTTGAGCGGCGGCGTCGACTCCACGATCATCGGAGCGCTTGCCGCGCGCGAGGGCGTGCGGCGCAGCTTCGGCATCGTGACGTCGCTCGACCCCGTCGCCGGGGAGCGGCAGCTCGAGATCGCCCGGGCGGTCGGCCTGGAGCACCGCCACGTCGAGATCACGCCCGACGACCTCCTCGAGGGCTTCTTCGACTTCGTCGACACCCGCCGGACGCCGCTGGTGCGGCTGGGCCCGGTGGGCATGACGCTGCTCGCG
>CALMAD010000238.1 GCA_937859105.1 uncultured Propionibacteriaceae bacterium | reverse complement strand
AACGACCCCGAAAACGCCGCGCAGGACCCGAAGAACTCCTACCTGTGGCAGCGGTTCAACGCGGCCAAGGTGAGCTTCGCCAACTTCGGCTTCTACGTCAGCCGGACGGACAACAACCAGTTCCACGCCGACGACCCGGTACTCAACGCGAAGACCGACCACCAGTACCAGGGCTACGACCTGGCCTGCCCGGACTCGTCGGGCACGTTCACGGCGCTGAAATCCACCTGCCTGGTCCCGCGGTTCGACCGGTGGCAGAAGAGCTTCGCCAAGTACCAGGCGTCCGGGACGATGCCGACCGTCCAGTTCGTGCGCTTCCCGAACGACCACACGTCCGGCACGTCGGTCGGCAAGCCGACCCCGAAGGCCATGGTCGCCGACAACGACTACGCGGTCGGACGCCTCGTGGACGCCGTCTCCCACAGCCGCTTCTGGAAAGACACGGTCATTCTGATCACCGAAGACGACGCCCAAAACGGCCCCGACCACGTCGACGCCCACCGGACGATCGCCCTGGCGATCAGCCCCTACACCCAGACGGGCAAGGTGGATTCGACGTTCTACTCCACCGCGTCGATGGTCCGCACGATCGGCCTGTTCGCCGGCATCGCGCCGCTGACGCAGTTCGACGCCTATTCGACACCCATGGACGCCTCGTTCACCACCAAGCCGAACATGCGGCCCTACGAGGCGATCAAGCCGACCACTGACATGCAGGCGGTCAACGGGCCGAACGCGCCGATGGCCAAGATCTCCGGCCAGCAGAACCTCACCAAGGAGGACCAGATCGACGAGAAGACCTTCAACGAGGCGATCTGGAAGTCCGTCAAGGGCAAGGACGCGGTCATGCCGACGCCGCGCTACGACGTCCTCGGTGACACCGCGAAGGCCGAGAAGGCCGCCGAGCAGGCCCGCGACGCCAACGCGAAGGCGTCCGGGAAGACCGTGACGAACGACAAGGACGACTGACCCTCACCCCTCCCGCCCGAGCGGGGTCGCGCGTCGGCGCGGCCCCGCTCGCGTCAGTCGAGGGGCGCCATGTGGCGGCGGATCGCGACAGCGGCCGCCCCGCGCGCCCACTCGCGGAAGCCGACCTCGGCGAGATGCAGGCTCGGGGGCGTCACGTAGGCGAGGCTCAGCCGGCCGAAGACCGACCGGACGCGGTGACGACGGTCGGCGATCAGCGCGACGCCGTCGCCCGAGATCAGGAGGCGCTCCGGCGAGGTGACGAGCGCGACGAGGCCGGCGAGCTGTCCGACGGCGTCCGCGACGTCGTCGAGGACGGCGGCGACCCGGGCGTCCGTCTGCGCGAGCGCGGCGATCTGCCCGTAGGCGACCGGGCGCTCCAGCACGGCCGACACGCGGCGCGCGATCGCCGCCGACTCGACGACCCCCCGCGCCTCGCGCCCGTCGGGCAGCCGGGCGAAGCCGATCATGCCTGCCGCCCCGTGGTGGCCGACGACCAACTGGTCGTTGCACACGAGGCCCAGACCGACACCCGCCCCGATCGTCAGGACGGCGAACTCCGAACAACCGCGCCCCGTGCCGAACCAGTGCTCGGCGACCGCGTAGGCGTTGACGTCGTTCTCGGCCGTGGCCGAAATCCCGGTGCGTTCGGCGATGAAGGTGGCCAGCGGCGTCGTGGGCCAGCCGAGGAACTCAGCCCCCCGGACGGACCCGTCGCCATCCACCGCCGCCCCGAGGGTGACGCCGATGCCCTGCACCGGAGCCGCCGCGGAGAACCGGGCCACCAGCGAGGCGATCGCGGCGACTGCGTCGGCGCTGGTGCGCCAGTCGCCATCCAGCGTCGCTTCGCCCACGACGTGGCCCTTGAGGTCGGTGAGCACGCCGTACATGCGGCCGACGACGATGGTCACGCCGACGAAGTGAGCCGCGCTCGCGTCGACGTCGAGGGGCAAGGAGGGCCGCCCGGCAGCCGCGCCGACGGGCGCGCCCTGCACCAGGAACCCGGAGGCCACCATCGGCTTCGTGATGCGGGTGAGGCTGCCCGAGGACAGGCCGAGCGCCCGCCCGAGGTCGGCCCGTGAGATCGGGCCGCGGCGCAGCACGTCGAGGGCGACGCGCCGCGACGACGGATCGAGCACCCACCGGTCAGAGCCCACCACCATCTCCTCACACGTTCCAGGGCGCCGCGACCGGCCTCGGACTCGGGCCAAGTGAGCGGGCCACCTGAAGCTCCAGAGCACGTGCGGATCCGCACGTGAGAACGGCTTCCGAGGGAAGGATAGCGCTGCCCCCCAGCCCGCCGCGACGCCGTCGGTCAGGCACCCCTCACCGCGACGCGGCCCGTGCTCTGGGGAGGGTCGGCGCGGCGGCCACACGCCTGTTGCCGCCGGTTGCCCAAACTCGTGAGCGGCGTGTGGCCTAGTGGGCGATGAAAGCGGCACGACGCGATGTCGAGACACCCGTCCTTTCCACAGAAATATGGGACAATATGTCTCGAAGGGAACCCCATTGAACATTGCTAAGAAACTGAGCGTTGCGCTCGCCGCGGTCCCGCTGCTCGCCGCATGCGGAACGACCCCGCCCGCCCAGGCGCCGAACGCCGAGGGACACCTCGCCGCCCCGGCGTCCGTTACGCCTGCGCCCGCGACGACGGCCGCACCGACGGCGTCCCCCTCCTCCCCCGGCAATGCCGCACCGACCCCCTCGGCGACGCCGTCATTCGGCGTCCGTCCGTGGCAGCCGCCCGCGAACCCGGCGCCGCTTCCGGTCCTGACCGCCGAGCAGCAAGCCACGTTCGCGCCGTGCCTCGCGAAGTTCGCGGCCGCGGATACGGGGACGGACGCCTCCAAGCCGGCCTCCCCCTCGACCGCGACGCCGACGGTCACGCAGGCGTCCAAGAAGACGAGCACGAAGAAGTCCGCGAAGAAGACCACGGGCACGTGCGCGAAGGTCGTCCAGACCGAGCTGAAGGCGCTGTCGTTCTACCACGGCACGCCGCGCAGCCGGAACGGGACGGCGGCGATCAACGCGCTGCTCCGCTACCAGTACTCGCGCGACCTGCAGCCCACAGGCTCGGCCAACCAGGCGACCGTGTACGCGCTCGCGTCGAACCAGCCGGCGCGGTCGGCCGCGCTGCCTGAGGAATGCAAGGCCGACGGCGTCGTCCTGTGCGTCGACCAGGGCGCGCAGCAGTTGCGCTACGTGAAGGACGGCAAGGTCGTAAAGACCATCAAGGTGCGCACGGGCGGGTACAACTCGCACCCGAAGACGCACAAGTGGCGCCTGTTCCGCACGGCCAACGGGCTGTACAAGGTCTACAAGAAGCGCGTCAGCCCGACGTCGGACAACTACGGCGACGGCTCGATGCCGCTCAGCGTGATCTTCGACCCGAACATGTACGTCCACTACTCCAGCGATTTCGCCAACGCGGGATACGCCGGCTCCAGCCACGGCTGCGTGAACGTGGGCTCGTACAAGAGCGCCCGCTGGATTTACAAGAACACCCCCATCGGCTCGCAGGTGTACATCTACTGAGCCGGGACATCAGGGCAATACCCGTCG
>CALMAD010000237.1 GCA_937859105.1 uncultured Propionibacteriaceae bacterium | reverse complement strand
GGCTTTCGAAGACCGGATCGTCGCCATCAAGCGCGGCGAGTCGCTGGAGGGGATCCTGCGCGCCAACGGCGCCTCGCCGGAGGATGCGCGGGCGATGGCGACGCTGCTCGGCCGCGCCCGCGCCCTCGACAACCTTCAACTGCATCTTCTCCTCGCCCCGGCCGAGAACGCGGGCGAGCCGCGCCCGCTCCTGGCGGCCGGTCAGCAACTCGTCGATGTCGTCGGCGCCCAGCAGATCGGCCAGGAGGCTCCGCAGCTCGCCGCGCGTCCGCGAGCCGAGGGCCTGGCCGAGCCGGGCGTCCAGCTCATCGAGGGTGAGGCGTCCCTCGGCCGCCGCGTCCTGAAGGACCGACGCCGCGCGCTCGCGCTCGGCGTCCCCCACGCGGATGTCGGGGCTGTCGGGGGTGCTCATGGCGGTGCTCCTGGGCGTCGCGAAAGGGCGGTGAGGTGCCGCTCAGGCTACCCCACCGCCCGGATCGTCCGGACGCCCGGGCGGGACCGTCAGCCGGAGCCGTCAGCGCTCGATCAGACCCCAGCGGTAGGCGTCCATCAGCGCCTCCCAGGACGCCTCGATGACGTTCGTGCCGACGCCGACGGTCGTCCAGGTGCGGGTGCCGTCCGTCATGTCGAGCAGCGCCCGGACGATCGCGTCGGTGCCGTGGCCCTGATCGAGGATGCGGACGCGGTAGTCCACGAGCTCGAACGATTCCACCGGCGGGTACGGCACGGTCAGCGCCGAGCGCAGCGCCTGGTCGAGCGCGTTGAGCGGGCCCTGGCCCTCGCCCGCGAGCGCCTGCGTGCGGCCCTTCGCGGAGACCTTGACGATCGCCTCGGAGTCCTCGCCGGCCTCGTTCACCTCGTCGCCGGTCCACACGCGCCAGCGCTGCACCTCGAACGGGTCCTCCATTAGGCCGAGCTGCTCGCGCAGGAGCAGCTCGAACGAGGCGTCCGCGGACTCGTAGCTGTAGCCCTCCATCTCGCGCTGCTTCACCGTGTCGGTCACGCGCGCGGCCAGCTCGCGGTCGGCGATGTCGTAGCCGAGCTCGCTGCCCTTCAGCTGGATGTTGGCCCGGCCGGCCATGTCGGAGACGAGCATGCGCATGTCGTTGCCGACGAGCCGGGGGTCGGTGTGCTGGTAGAGGTTCGCGTCCACCTTGATCGCGGACGCGTGCAGCCCGGCCTTGTGCGCGAAAGCCGACTGGCCGACGTACGGCTGCCGGCTGTTCACCTGGACGTGCGTGATGCCCGCCACCGCGTGCGAGACGGTCGTCGCCTTCTCCAGGCCGCCGGTCGGCAGGAGGCTCCAGCCGTACTTGAGCTGCAGGTTCGCCACCGTCGTGATGAGGTCGGCGTTGCCGGTGCGCTCGCCGTGGCCGTTGATCGTGCCCTGCACGTGCATGACGCCCGCGTCGACGGCGGCGAGGGTGTTCGCGACCGCGCAGCCGGTGTCGTTGTGACAGTGGATGCCCAGGTCGACGCCGACCTGCCCGGCCGCGCTGACGACCTCGGTCATCCAGCTCGGCAGCATCCCGCCGTTCGTGTCGCACAGGATGGCGACCTCGGCGCCGGCGTCGGCGGCCGTCCGGACGACCTCCAGCGCGTAGTCGGAGTTCGCCCGGAACCCGTCGAAGAAGTGCTCGCAGTCGACGAAGACGCGGCGCCCCTCGCTCGTGAGGAACTTCACCGTGTCGCTCACCATCGCGAGATTCTCCTCCAGCGTGGTGTTCAGCGCGCGGAAGACGTGCTCGTCGTGGCTCTTCGCGACCAGCGTGATGACGGGGGTCTGGGCGTCCAGTAGGGCTCGCGTCAGCGGGTCGGAGGACGCCTTCCCGCCGGCCTTACGCGTCGCGCCGAACGCGACGAGGGTCGAGTTCTTCAGCTCCAGCTCGCCGGCGGCGGCCTTCGCGAAGAACGCGGTGTCGTTGGGGTTGGCCCCCGGCCAGCCACCCTCGATGAAGGTGACGCCGAAGTCGTCCAGGGCGCGGGCGATGCGCAGCTTGTCCTGAACCGTGAGGCGAAGACCCTCCTGCTGCGCGCCGTCGCGCAGGGTGGTGTCGTAGACGTGGAAGACGTCGGGCGGGGCGGTCAGGGTGCGCAGGGGCGCGGCGGCGGTCAGGGTGGTCATTCGGCTCACCTTCGGGTCGAAGTATGGGTCAGCATCCGGAGGGGGTTCCGGCACGCGATGGGAGGGCGCGGCTAAGCCGCTCCGGGCCGCTGGGCAGCATAGTCGCGATTAACCGGAGCGGCCGGGGTCTCACCGGGCCGGATCCGGGTCGGTGCGTGGTGGCGCGCCGTCAGTTCCGGTGGGTCGGCCGCGTGCCGGCGCGCCGTCGGTTCCGGTGGACCCGCAGAGGTGCGGCCCTCCATCCACCCTGCAACCCGGCGACATCCTCCCCTCTTTAGCGACTAGCGTCCCCATCATGTGGACGCCTCACTCCTCGACCCCCGCGCGGGTCGTCACGTCGGCCGCGGCCCTCGCCACCGCCCTCCTGGCCGGCCCGTTCGCCACGATCGCGCTCGCCGCGCCCTCGGCGGCATCCGTGCCCGCTCCCCGCGCGGCGGCGTCCGCGCCCTCCGCCGTCCGGGCCGCCGCGGCGACCCCGCCGAAGGACACCCGCACCGGACGCCGCCTGGACCAGCCCTACACCGTCGGCGGGATCATCGTCGTGAGCAAGGCCCACCGGGTCTCGAGCCGGTACCGCCCGGCGTGGGCGCGGCGTCCCTACGGCCTGCGTCCGGACGTCTACGCCGCCGCGACCCGCCTCCTGCGCGCGGCACGCCAGAAGAAGCTCACCCTGACCATCCGCTCGGGGTACCGCAGCTATGCCACGCAGGCGGCGTCCTATCGGCGAGCCGTCGCCCGCTACCCGCGCGCCTACGCGGACACCTACTACGCGCCCGCCGGAGCCAGCGAGCACCAGACCGGCCTGGCCTTCGACGTCTGGGACGGCCGGCACCGCGGGGACGCCTTCGCGCGGCTGCCGCAGTCGGCGTGGATCGCCCGCAACGCCCACACGTTCGGCTTCATCGTCCGGTACCCGAAGGGGACGCAGAAGATCACCGGCATCGGCTGGGAACCCTGGCACCTGCGTTACGTCGGCACCGCCGTCGCGGCGCGATTCGGCCCGAACTCGAAGATGACGCTCGAGCAGTACCTGGGCCTCGCCTGACCGCGAGGCGATACGGGCCAGGGCATCCGTCGACGGCCTTGGTCTTCCGTGCTAGAAACCAGGTATGGCTGAAACTCTCTTCAAAGGCACCCAGGTGCACACCGTCGGCGACCTGCCGTCCGTCGGTGCCGCGGCCCCCGACTTCACCCTCACCGGCGCCGATCTCTCCGACGTCTCCCTCGGCGACTACGCCGGACGCCGCGTCGTGCTGAACATCTTCCCCAGCGTCGACACGGGCGTGTGCGCGATGAGCGTGCGGCGCTTCAACGAGCTCGCCGCGGGGCTCGACAACACGACCGTCGTCTGCGCGTCGGCCGACCTCCCGTTCGCGCTCGCCCGCTTCTGCGGCGCCGAGGGCATCGACGTCGTCACGGCGTCCACGTTCCGGTCGTCCTTCGCCGACGACTACGGCACCCGCCTCCTCGACGGCCCGCTGGCCGGCCTGAACGCCCGCTCGGTGGTCGTCATCGACCCCGAGGGCAAGGTCGTCTACACCGAGCTCGTCCCCGAGACCACGCAGGAGCCCGACTACGACGCCGCGGTCGCGGCGCTCAACTGAGCCGCGCCGAACCGACGCGACCGGAGGCGTCCTGAGCGGGCGTCCACAGAAACCGGCGGGGCCAGCGCCCCGCCGGTTTCGCATGCTGGGAAAGCGGCCCAATATCGGCGGCAAACGGGCAAAACGCGCGGGGCGCGCCAGCGGCGTCCCACCGGGGGCGAGTAGCGTTTGGGCAGGATGGTCGTGTAGTAGCACGCGAGCGACGAGGAGGGCCCATGCCGGATGATCTGGCGGACCGGATCAGTGACGGCGTGGTCGCCGTCCTGGAGTTGGTGCCAGGCGAGAAGCGGTTCGTGGACCTCTCCCGGCACGTGCTCAAGGGTGGGGCCGAGCGGTTCCGCCCGGTCGTGCTGACGGACGAGCCGGTGCGCTACCTCGTGCCGGTGGGCGTCCCGGGCAAGAAGCTCGACTTCGGCACGCTGCTGGTCCAGCGCAGCCGCGTGGCGCTCGTGTGGCGCAGCGACCCCGCCCGTCCGTATCACGCGGTCGTGTGCGATTTGAACCGGCGCACGACGGTGTCGCAGACCGCCGTCGTCGTGCGCGGCGAGACGTGGGGGCGGTTCGACATGCGCGACGAGTCGGCGTCCATGACGTTCTTGGTGCCGCCGGTCGCGACGCCCGGGCTCCCGCGCGCGTTGCACGAGGCCCTGATCGAGGAGCCGGACGCCCGCGTGGCCCGCTTCGCCACCGCGCCGCTCGCCGCGGCGATCACCGACGAGGAGCCCCCCGCGGACGCCTCCCCCGAGACCCCGCTCATCCCGGCCGAGCAGAAGCGGGCCGAGGACGCCGCCCCCGCGCCCGACGCGCCGACGCAGGTGATCGCGTCGTCCGATGTGCGCGAGCAGGGGCGCGCGCAGGAGCAGAGGGACGCCGACGAGGAGTGGGCCCAGGGTGCCCCGGCGCCCCAGGGCGAGACGCGTCCCGACGCGCCCACGCAGGTGTTCGCCGGCGCGACAGGCGCAGAGCCCGAGTCGTCCGCCGAGCGCACCAGCGTCCTCGAGCCGCAGGACGCGGGCGAGACGCGCGTGGCGCCCGCTGCCGAGCGTCCGGGCGCCGGCGAGCGGCCCCCCGCGCCCCCGAGCGCGCGCGTGAGCACGGCCGAGGCGGCGCCGGCGTACCGCGAGGTCGAGCAGCGTCAGCGTCCGGCGAGGCCGTCGGTGTTCGGCCCGAACGCGGTCCGCGGGTTCTTCATCGGTCTGCTGGCCACGCTCGCCGTCGGCGCGATCTTCCTGATCCTGAGGCTGCTGGGCGGCTGAGGGGCGTTTCTACCTGACGTTCTCCACACTCTG
>CALMAD010000236.1 GCA_937859105.1 uncultured Propionibacteriaceae bacterium | reverse complement strand
TGCTCTTCCGATCTCGCTCCGCCCTCCTCCTGCTCGCCGGCAGCTCCGAACCCATGGACGGGCCGAGCGGCATGTGGTCGTGGGCGTCCCGGCGGCTGGCGGTCGAGGAGGGCACGTTCTCGCTGCGCTTCGACCGCAGCGGGGTGGGGGACGCCGCCGACTTCGACGAGCTCACCCAGCCCTTCTCGTTCAGCCGCGCGATGCTGCAAGACGTGGCGGACGCCGTCGGCTACCTCACCCGCGCGAGCGGCCGGACGCCGGTCGCGGCCGGCCTCTGCTCGGGCGGCTACTTCCTGCTGATGACGATCGTCGCGCAGCAGCTCGCCCGGGTGTGCGCGTTGAACGTCCTGTCGTGGGCGCCGGAGATCGAGGACGTCCCGCCGTTCGCGAACGAGATCACCTCGCCGGAAGACCTGGAGGTCGTCGAGGAGCGCAACGAGCACAGCCTGAAGCGCCGACTGCGGACGTGGGCGAAGACGCACATGCCGTACGTCGTGTGGGAACAGCTCGGGTCGGTGCTCCACTTCAACGTTCCGGGGCCGCTGCTGACGCGCGCGTCCCGGCAGACCGAGGTCGTCCTCGCGTTCTCGCGTCTCGACTGGGAGGCGTTCCGGCTGCAGCGCGGCGAGGAGGCGGTGCGGAGGGCGCAGGCGGCCGGGGGACGCCTCACGACGACGCTGGAGTTCCGCATGGACCACTCCCTGCTCGACCCGCTCGCGCGGGCGGCGGTGCTGCCGATCCTGCGGAACCTGGTGCGCGACTGAGCGGTCGGCGGGCGTCCGGGGGGGGTCAGTTCAGGACGAGGTCGCTGTAGGCGGCCACCACGTCGCGCCGCTCGGCCTCACGCGTATAGGTGGACGCGATGAACTCCCGGGCGCCGAGCGCCGGCCCACGCAGCGCGTCGGGGTCGGCCGCGTCGGCGGCGGTCAGCTCACTGACGGCGTCCACGAGCCCGAGGACGTCGCCGTGGGCGACCGCGCGGGCGTGACCGCCGTCGAAGAGCTCCTGCCCGCCGAAGCCGTGCGACCCGACCACGAACACCCCGGAGGCCATCGCCTCGGCGACCGGGTAGCCGAAGCCCTCCTGGAACGTGGTCGACAGGAACAACCGGCTGTTGCGCAGTTCGGCCGCGACCTGGGTCTGCGTGAGGCCGTCCAACGGTCGAACCTCCCAGCCGTCGAGCGCGCCCGTGTTCTTCAGCAGCCGCAGCGCCATCTGCGCCTCGCGCAGGCCGCGGCGCGGCATGTAGACCAGCCGGCGGGCGGGCAGGCCGTCCAGCGGGTGGAACAGGTCGGTGTCCACGAACAGGTGGACGCGGCGGACGTCCTGATCGGGGAACGCCAGCGAGACCAGCCGCCGCGACTGCTCGGAGACGACGATCGTGGCCAGCGGCGCCTGCGGCGACGCGTAGTGGGCGTCTACGGCATCCGGGTGGGTGTCCCAGGTGAGGTGGCCGCTCTGGTTCAGCACGACGTGCCGGACGTTGATGCCGCGCCGCGGCAGCAGGTCGGTCTGCAGCTCGCCGATGACCAGCAGATCCCGCGGACCGACGCTGGCCGCCGTCACGTCGGTCACATCGGTGTCGTTGTCGAACCACGTGCACCGGAAGCCGGGCCGCTGGTGCAGGATCGTCGCGGGGATGCCCGCCGAGTTCAGGATGTCGACATGCCGGTACATCACCCGGATGCCGCCGGCCGGCACGTTGGTGTCCGGCGTCAGGAACAGCGCGCGCGGAGGCCCGACCTGCTCGGCGCTCACCGGAATGCGGGCGGCGTCGTGCTCGCGATCACGCTGCCACTGCCGGATCTGGCGCGCGGCGTCCTTCACCGTGGATGCGATCATCGGGCGTTCACCTTCGCAGGGTCGTCGATCACGAAATACAACTCGTCCCGCTGGGCGCGCGACACGACGTCCGGCGGCAGTGCCAGGGTGTCGCCGGCGGCGCCCATCTGCGTGGCGTGGGCGTCCAGCGCGGCGCTCTTGACGCGCGCGACGCCGTTCACCGGGACGCTCAGCATCCTGCTGCGCGCCAGCGACACCGCACCCTTGCTGAGGCTCGTCGCGCTGGAGAACGGCCAGGACGCCCACAGCCACACGGGGTACTCGAGATGGAGCGGCCGCTGGGGCGTCCGGCGAAGGGCGGCCCGCAACGCCTGCGCCGCGGCCGCGTGGTCGGGGTGGGGCTCCTCGAGCGCGGTCACCGCGACGATGGTCGGCCGGAACCGATCGATCTCCTCGGCGATCACGTCGGTGAGCTCGGCGAGCGACCCGCCGAGGGCGCCGTCCGGCAGGTCGAGCTGCCGCACGTCCTCCCGGGCCAGGCCCAGCGCCTCGGCCGCCTCGAGCAACTCGCCGGCCCGGGCCTGGGCGAGCTGCACATCCTGGACGCCGGCCGCGTGCGCCCCGCGCGTCGCGGCGACGATGCGCACCTGGGCGCCGACCTGGGCGGCGTGCGCCATGAGGGCGCCCGCGCCGAGCGTCTCGTCGTCGGGGTGCGGTGTCACGACGAGGATGCGGTCGCCCCCGACGATCTGCAGGGGCGTGGCCCGCCGGCGCAGCAGCCTCTCGGACGCCAGCCGTGCCTGCAGCCCGGTCGCGGACACGGCGCGCTTCAGCGCCGCGAGGCGTCCGGTCTTCGGCTGGGTGCGCGGGCTGCCGATGGCCTCCAACTCGGTCTCGGCGTGCTCGTCGGAGAGCAGCACGAACGGGGACGGCCGGTCGTTGGGGCTGATCACCGTCGCCATCGCCCGGGTGACGTCGGCGGCGGTGAAGGCGTCGGGATCGGACTGGATCGCCAGCCCGCGTCCGGAGAGCTCGTCGGCGATGAGCTGCTGATGATCGTCCACGTGTTCGCCGTACTGGTGCTTGCGCGGCAGCAGGATCGGGCATTTGCCGTGATCGAGCGCCATGAGCGCCGAGCCGACGCCGGCGTGGGCGATGACGAGGTCGGCGTCCTCCATCGCGTCGGCCAGCACCGACGGGTCGACGAAGTCGTGGCCTTCGATGGGGAATCCGCTGACGTCGGTGCAGCCGGTCTGCCACAGCACCTCCACGTCGCGTGTCGCGATCTGCGGCAGCAGGCGCAACACGGCGGCGACGGCGCGGCCGTAATCGTAGGCGCGCATCGTGCCAAGGGTCACGACGATCCGCCGCGCACGGCGCGGCCCGGGGGACGCATGCTCGCTCACCTGATAGCCGTCGAAGACCGAGCCGCGGTAATGCCAGGCGTGGCGCGCCGCGGTGCGGTACTGCGTGTACAGCCGGACGCCGGGCAGGCGCGACACCGTGCTGCCGGTCAGGCTCGGCGTCGCCACGCGTGCCGCGCTCTCGACGTAGTGGCACTCGATCCCGAGCGCGCGACCGACGACGAAGAACGGCACGGCGAGCCCCGCCCCGGTCGAGACGATGCGCCGGACGCGGTGGCGGCGGATGCGCATGAGCGCGCGCGGGATCGTCCGGAGGGCGGCCAGCACGTCCCGCTGCGGGACGTCGGGGGTCGGGTCGACCGATTCTCCGGCGAGCAGGTCGCGCGCCTGAGGGGAGTCGGGGACGGCCCACACCATGGGCCCCTGCGGCACGAGGCGCGGGGCGAGCGCGATGAGCTCGGCCAGGTGGCCGCCGGCCGATGCGACCAGCAGGGTGGTCGCGTCATTCTCGGTCGGCACGGGAGTTTCCTTTCACGTCGGCTAATCGAAATTGCCGTGGGCCCGGACGCGCCGTTCGAGGCTGGCGAGTCGAGCCCTGAGCTTGTTTTTCAGATTTTCTGTCCGTGTGTACGGTCTCACCCGGTGGGGCCACTTCCGAAGTAATGCGCGCTCCGCTCGATCGAACGCCGACCGGTCACCGAAACCTCCCTTGGTGTGGTGAATCACCCCGAGTTGGCGGGTGACGACGCGCAATCCAGCCTCCCGCGCCTGCAGGCAGACGTCGACGTCGTATCCATGAAACTCTGGGAAAGAACCTTCATCGAAGCGCACGGTTTCCAAGGCGCGCGGGCTGAGGACGAGCAGCATTCCGTCCACGGCGTCCACGTCCGCCTCGGCGGGCCTGAAACTCACCAATCCGCGCGATTCCTGGACGCGCCCACGTAGGCGGCGGGCGTCCCACCATGCCAGCGAGGAGAGCCCGGCGCCCCCGACCGTTCCGGCGATCCCGACGTCCGGTTCCCGGACGGCCTTCAGGACGCGGGCGCGGAAGTCGCGGGACGTGATCTCGACGTCGTCGTGCAGGAGGACGAGGGCCTCCGCATCGGCGGAACGAGCCCGGTCGATGAACCCGTTGTAGACGCGGCAGATTCCCTCGGTGCCCGGGAGCGCCCAGGCCTGGTCGCCGTCGCGCAGCCTGGGCTCGATGGTCGGTTCGGAGATCGTGTTGTACTTCTCGCCGGTACCCCCCACGCAGGTGCCGTAGACGATCATGATCCTCCTGATCCGGGTGCGCGCCAGGCCCCAGTATTGACGCCGGGCACGGGTTGCGCAACGCGAGGGTGCAACCGTTTGCACTTGTCAGGACTCGGTCGTTGCCGGCCGGTGCGCCGTGTAGACATCCCGCAGTTCGAGGATGTGGCGTTTCAGCCACAACCCGGTGGTCACCAGGTAGACGATCACCCCGGCGATGCCGCCGGCCGCGAGCGCACCGAGAGGGACGCCGATCAGGGTCGCGGTGTAGTGCGCCGCCAGCCCGGCGAGCGCCGAGCCGATGACCGGGCGGATCAGCTCCGGCTTGATCCACGACAACCCGACGCCGGCCCCCCGGGCCGCGACGACGAGGAAGGCCGGGATCACGATGAGCGCGCCGACGGCGACGTGCGCCAGGGCGGCCCCCACGTAGCCCCACTGGTTCACGAAGAGCAGCATGACGGGCACGAGCACGATGAACCACGCGATCTCGATGCGCAGGAGCCAGCGCGTCATGCCGAGCGCCGTGAAGAAGTCGGTCAGCAGGGCCTGCACCAGCCGGACGACGGTGAGGAACCCGAGCACGATGAGGGGCGCGGCGGCGGGGGCCCAGTTCATGCCGTAGACGGCCGTGATCAGGGGCGTCGCCAGCCCGATGATGAGCGCGGCTCCGGGCAGCGCGATCGCCCAGAGCGCGGTCAGGAGCGATCTCAGATGGAATCTCAGCATCGTGATATCGCCCTGCGAGCGCGCGAACGTCGTGGTGGTGATGTTCAGCATGATCTGGCTGAGGATGCCGATCGGCCACGCTGCGATCGTGAAGGCGAGGTTGTAGTAGCCGAGGTCCGTGGCGCCGCGGAGGCGTCCGACCGCGAAGGTGTCGACGTTCGTGATCAGCACGTTCACCGACATCGCGAGGGCCAGGGGCAGGCTGAAGCGCAGCAGGGCCCCGGCCTCCTTGGTGTTCCACCCGAACCCGTAGCGCTCGCCGACCACCGCGTTCAGGACGACGGCCGAGACCGCCTGCCCGATGAATCGCGACCAGGCGAGGGCCATGACGCCCCAGCCGGCGAGAGCCAGGATGACCAGGAGGGCGGAGGAGACGACGAAGTTCGAGGCGTCCGAGTAGAAGCGCTGCTGTTGCCGGTAGTCGCGCGCGAGCACCATCGCGGGCACCGAGCCGAGGCCGCCCAGCACCATGGTGGCGGCGAGCACCTGGACGGCGGTGGTGGCCTCGCCGGTGCCGAACGCCTCCGACAGGGGGCGGGCGAAGCCGGCCATCAGGCCGGCGAGCACCAGCGTCGCGCCCATGTTGAGCGTCATGACGGTGGGCCCGATCTCCTTGGTGCGATGCACCTCGCGCAGGATCGCCTGGGTGACGCCCATGTCCGACAGCGTCGCCACGACCCCATAGATGGTCGTCGCCACGGCGAACGCGCCGAACTCGCTCGGCGCGATCAGGCGGGCGGCCACGATGCCCATCAGGAACTGGGCGATGCGGATGAGCATCGCGCCCGTGGCGCTCCAGCGAAGGCCGCGGCCGACGCCGGAGAAGTCGGCGGTCGAGTCGGGTTCAGCGGTCGACATCGGGGAGCACCATCGCGTCATGGGCCACATCGGCCCGGGCTAAGCGACACGCAGCACCGCATAAACCCACCATGACGCAGAAGATGCCCGCTGACTGCGGGAAAGAGAAGGCGTCGAAGAAGAGGAGGGAGACGGCGCCGGCAGCAGCGCCGCCGAGGAGCGCCGCGGCGCAATCCCGGTCGACGCTACGGACGAAGAGGCGGCGGGCCTTCCATGCGCAGAGGAGGGCGGCACCGATGAGGAGCAGCAGCGCGGCGAGGCCGAGCAGACCTGTTTCGAGGGTGAACTGCAGGTACAGGTTGTCGAGAATCCAGTACTTCGGCAGGAACGTGCCGAAGCCGCGACCCAGGATCGGGTTCTCGCTGAAGAACGCCGACGCGATCGCGTAACTGTTGACGCGGGAGGCCACCGACGGATCGTCGGCCGCTCCGGTGAACATGCCGCGCAGCGTACCGGCCAAGCCCGGCATTGCGAAGCTGACCGCCAGGAGACCGACGACGCCCACGGCGATCAGCAAGCGGCGCAGCCTGGCGGGGAAATTGAACAGCAACGGGATCATGCCGACGGCGGCGCAGATGAGCGCGGTGCGGGAGATCGAGAGCAGGGACGCCAGCCCCATGAGTCCGACGCCGATCCAGCTCCACACGCGCGTGGACGTCCGCTCGGCGCGGAACGCCAAGGTGACGGTCAGCGGCAGCAGCATCGCGAGGACCGAACCCAGCTCGATGGGGTTCGTCGCCGTCGCGACCGGCCGGACGCGTCCGGAACGGACCTGGAAGTCGACCGGCGACGTCTCGTTCGGCGCGAGGCCGGGCAGGCTGAACGCGTCGACGATGAGCTGACGGGAGAGCGCCTGAGCGATAGCCAGGACGCCGATGAGCGCCCCGGCGATCGTGAGCCGTCGCAAGAGGACGCGCCAGCGCTCGGTGGAGGTCAGCCCGTCGTTGAGCGCGAGGATGACGCCGCACATGCCGATGGCGCGGAGCAGCCCCGAATCGGCGACGCTGCGTTCGTCGTCGGGCAGCGGCAGGAGGGCCGAATGCGCGTAGACGATGAGCAGCACGACGAGGAACACGATCGCGGCCCGGCGCACCGGCGACACGCCTCCGGGCATCGCCTCCCACCGGTTCACCTGCTCCCAGGCCCACCAGGCGAACGCGGCGATGCCGATGAGCATGCCGGGCACGCCGAGGCTGCCCATCACGGTGATGGTCTGGTTGGACGGGATCAGCAGGAGCGCGAACAGGTAGACCGTGAACACGGTCGTCCCGTCGAGCCCCGTCGGCCCTGCCGGACGCCGCGCCCGGCCGGTGGACGCGACGGCGGCGTCCGTGCGGGTCATTCGATCCCCGCGGCGCGGGCGCTCACCGTCGTGCGCGCCTGCCGCTTGGCGGTGCGGCGCGAGGTCGCGAGGCCGTCCACCAGGCCCAACCCGAGCAGGAGCACGGCGATCGTGCCGACGCCGGCGAGGCCGGCGGCCTGAATCTGCTTCGTCTGGACGACGGCCGGGTCGGCCGTGGCCGTGACCTGCATCGCGGTGATGCGGTTCTGCGGCTGGATGCCGAGTTCGGTCTGGATGCGGGTGAGCGTCTGCGGCACCTGCGCGTTGACGAGCTGGATGCCGCGCTGGGCATCCTCCGCGCTGCCGGCGACGGACTCGACGACGATGAGAGGCGACTGAGACGTGTCGTCGGACTTCGAGGTGATCGTGGCCGACGGAACCTGCTGGGCGATCCGCCGCGTCACCCCGTCGGAGGCGAGGTCGCGCACGACGATGTCGCGCGCGTCGGTGAGCCCGTTGAGGTAGAGCAGCTGGTTCTGCGTCGAGGGCCGGGACTGGTCGGCTGCCGCCGTCATCACCGTGCGCGGCGGGATCAACACCGTGGTGCTCTGCGCCCGGTAGCTCGGCCCGACCTGCGTGTAGACGAGGAGAGCGACCCCCGCCGCCAGTAGCAGCGCCACGACCGTGAGGTACCAGCGCCGCTTGAGAGCGCCCATCACGTGGCTGAGATTCATCCAATGCCCCTTGCTGAAACGATGTTTGGCTACGTCCGAAAACCGTAACCGTCGGCCGACATGCTATCGAGGACCCAGGTCGTTGCTAAAGTTGCGCCCGGCTTACGGAAAAAAGAGGAGCAATACCCGTGACAATGCGACAAACGCTGCAGGCTTGTGCGAGGCGGTGGCCCGTCCTGCTGCTCGGGTTGCTGCTCACTGCCGGTGCGATTGGTCTGTTCGGGGCCGGCCACGAGATCTACCGGGTGCGCACCGAGGCGGTTCTCAACGAGCCGCTGGAGGCTGCACCGCGGCGCATCCTCACCAATAATTCGAACAGCGCGGTCCCGACCGTGCATCTGCTGGCGGCCCTCGCGAACAACGGGCTGCCCTCCTACCACTTCTCGGGGTCGGATGCCCCGCTCTACGGTCTCGGCATCACGCCGCGCTCCAGCGTTCGGGTGAACAACGTCGGCGGCCAGTGGGCTAGTCAGGTGAGCGAACCCAGCGTCATCGTCGAGTCGATCGACTCGCCGGAAGCGGGTGCGCGGCGGCGGTTCGACGCGCTTGAGGGGACGCAGGTCCGCAGGCCCCCGCGTGAGCTGGCCTTCCGCGGCCTCGACGTGGCGGGTGATCCGGATGCCGCCGGTGCCGCCCTGCGCCTGCGCGGCGCGGGGGTGAGCGGCCGTCTCGCCCCCGTGACCCTGGACCTCGCCGCCGG
>CALMAD010000235.1 GCA_937859105.1 uncultured Propionibacteriaceae bacterium | reverse complement strand
TCCCGAGCCCCACGAGGACGCCCCACAGCAGCACCAGCTGCCAGCTCGCCGACATGAAGACCGTCAGCCCGGCTCCCGCGCCGATGAGCAGCAGCGCCCCCGCCATCACCACCCGGATCCCCAGGCGCTCCATGAGTGCCGCCGCGAAGGGTGCGGTCAACCCGAAGAACAGCAGGTTCACCGAGACCGCCAGCGAGATCATGCCCGTGGACCACCCGAACTCCTGGTGCAGCGGCTGGATCAGCACGCCCGGGGCCGACCGCATGCCGGCAGCCCCGATCAGTGCCAGCAGGGCGACCCCCGCCACGACCCAGGCGGGGTGGAGGCGCAGCCCTCCGGGCCTGGTCATCGTGGCGTCAGTCGGTGCTGACGTGCGCGACGAGCCGCGCGACGAAACGCTCGCAAGCCCCCAACTGCTCGACCGACACGAACTCGTCGGCCTTGTGCGCCTGGGCGATGTCCCCCGGCCCGCACACGACGCTCTCGATGCCGGACGCCGAGAACACGCCCGCCTCGGTCCCGTAGGTCACCTTGTCGCCGCTGACGGCGAGCCCGAGTTCTTCGCCCAGTTCGACCACCCGAGAGTCTTCGGGCATCTCGAGACCGATGGTCGACGACAAGACGTCCACCGCAACGGACGCCTCCTCGTGCTCGGCCTTCATCCGGCGCTCCACGCCAGCGCAGAACCGGCGCAGCGCCTCGATCTCCGCCTGATCGTCCGTCTCCGCGATGGCCCGGAACTCCAGCGTCACCACGCAGGTCGCCGGGACGATGTTCTGAGCGGTCCCGCCCTCGATGCGGTTCACCGAGCCGGTCGTGTAGGGAATCGGGAAGCCCTCGTCGAACGGCCCCTCGTCGCGCCAACGGTCTGCGCGCTCCCGCCAGTACCGGACGACCTCCGCCGCGTACTCGATCGCATTGACCCCGTGACTCGTCAGCGACGAGTGCGAGGCGAGGCCGTCGACGGTCACCCGGATGACGTTGATCGACTTGTGCGCCCGGATCATCCGCATCGAGCTGGGCTCCCCCACGAACCCCACCTCCGGCGCGATCTCCGCCGCCGCGAGGGACCTCATGAACGGCTTGGCACCCTGGCAGCCCACCTCTTCGTCATAGGTGAACCCGAAGTGGATCGGCCGGGCCAACGTGGCCCGAGACGCCGCGCCCATCGCGTCGACGATGACGGCGACGAAACCCTTCATGTCAGCAGCCCCGCGACCGTAGACCTTGCCGTCGCGCTCCGTCAGCGTGAACGGGTCCGACGCCCAGTTCTGCCCGTCGACGGGGACGCAGTCGGTGTGCCCGGAGAGCAGGATTCCGCCGTCGATCGAGCCGGACGCATCCGGCACCGACACGATCATGTTGGCCTTGCTGCCGTCGTCGGTGGGGAAGAGCCGCGGCTCCAGGCCGAGGCTTCGGGCATGGTCGGCGATGAGGTCGATCACAGGGAGATTCGACCCGCGACTCGTGCTGTCGATGGCGACCAGCTTCGTCAGCCAGTCGAGGACGGACGGGGACACGGTTCCGGAGCTCATGAGTCCTACCTATACCTCAGCAGACATCGGCGCCAACCCGCGTCCGACCCGCAGGAACCATCGACGGCGGGCCCGATCCCGACAAAAACCGACGACGTCTCCCCATCCGAAGGAAGACCGCTGCCGACCCTCCGGGCCCTCGACCTCCTCCCACTCCCCCACACTCCGCCCCCATGGCAACCAACTTGGCGCCTCCCGCGAGTGTTGCTACCCTCGGACATCAGTTGAAACTTCAACGAAAGGTTCCACGATGTCACCCCTCACTCGTTTCCGCGACGTCGGACTCCTCCTGACGCGAGTCCTCCTCGGCGTGATCCTCATCGCCCACGGCTGGCAGAAGCTGGTCACCAACGGCCTCGAGGCCACCGGCACCATGTTCGCCCAGGCGGGCGTGCCGCTCCCCGGCGTGTCCGCGGGCATCGCCGGCGGTGTCGAGCTTCTCGGCGGCCTCGCGCTGCTGCTGGGCGCGCTCACCCCGCTGGCCGGCCTCACCGTGACCGCCGTCCTGTTCGGCGCCTTCCTGTTCGTCCACGCCGGCAACGGCATCTTCGCCTCCGAAGGCGGCTGGGAACTGGTGGCGGCCCTCGCCATCGGTGCCGCGCAGCTGGCCTTCGTCGGCCCCGGACGTTTCAGCGTCGACCACGCCATCCTGCGCGCCCGGCGAACCACCCCGGATCACGACTCCTACGACCGCGAGGAGGCCGAGGCCTCCGCACGGTGAGCAAACCGTGACGATCGAGGTCGCTTCGCACCGTCGATCGTCACCGAGACCATGGGGTCGCCCCGCAGTGCGGGCGCGACCCCGCCCCCGCGTGAGAAGAGGGCCCGGCTCCCCCAAGGCCGGGCCCTCGCGCATGTCCGCTC
>CALMAD010000234.1 GCA_937859105.1 uncultured Propionibacteriaceae bacterium | reverse complement strand
AGGTCCTTGTCGGGGATGGCGCCGGCCGAGAACACCGGCATCTGCTGCGGGCCGGTGCGGACGGCCTCGTAGATGTGCAGCGGCTCGACGCCGTGCAGCGGCGGGGCGTACTTGCCCTCGGGCAACGCGCCGCCGGCCCCGGACGCGTTGTGGCACGCGGAGCAGTTGGTGCGGAACAGCTCGCCGCCGCGCGCCAGATCCTCATCGGTCAGGTTCGCGTAGTCGTAGGCCGACGAGTTCGGGATCGACGGGCCGGGGCCCAGCGTCGCCACGTAGGCGGCCAGCTGGGAGATCTCCTCGGCCGTGTAGGTGTTCACCCGGCGCGGCGCCTGCGGGCCGGGGCGCGCCATCGGCATGCGCCCGGTCGACATCTGGAAGTCGACCGCCGCCGAGCCCACGCCCACGAGGGAGGGACCCTGCTGCGTGCCCTCGCCGTTCAGCCCGTGGCACGACGAGCACGTCACGGCGAACAGGTTCTTGCCGGCCGCCACCTGCTCGGAGGTGCCGTTGTCGGCGGCGACCTGCGGGAGGGGAGCGAAGGCCGTGTAGAACGCGCCCATCAACAGGAACGCGAAGACGAGCAGCAGCGGTTTCGCCGCCTTGTGGCGCCTTCGGGTCGTCAGGAATTTCATGGATTCCCTTTCTCAGCGCGGGGCGCGGTCAGCGGAGGATGTAGATGACGAAGAAGAGGATGATCCAAACGACGTCGACGAAGTGCCAGTAGTACGACGTGACAATGGCGTGCACCGCCTGCTCGTGGGTGAACCGACGGGCGATGTAGGTGCGGCCGAGCATCAGCAGGAAGGCGACGAGGCCGCCGAGCACGTGCAGGCCGTGGAAGCCGGTGGCGATGAAGAACGCGGACGTGTAGGCGTTCGTGGAGGGGATGAAGCCCTCGCTCGCGAGCGTGGCGTACTCGAAGCTCTGGCCCCCGATGAAGATCGCGCCCATCACGAAGGTGAGGATGTACCACTCGCGCAGGCCCCACTTGGCGACGTTGAAGATCGAGCCGGTACGGCCGACGATGCCGCGCTCGGCCTTGAAGACGCCCAGCTGGCAGGTGACCGAGCTGAGCACCAGGATGACCGTGTTGATGGTCGACAGCCACGGGAACCGGATGCCGAACCAGTCGTTCATGAAGTGGGCGGTGCCCCACTGCCACATGGTCTCCTGGCCCGGCTCGACCATGGCGGTGGTGACGTTGCGCAACGAGAAGTACGCGGCGAAGAGCGCGGCGAAGAACATGAGCTCGCTCGCCAGCCACACGATCGTGCCCACCGCGACCATGTCGGGGCGGCCCTTGATGCCGCGCAAGCGGGGTGGGGCCACGGGGTGGAGGGCGCCATGAGGGATCGCCGCAGCTGCGCTCAACTTCTCAGAATGTGCCACGGCGTCATTATTACTTGTCGGGCCCCGCCGGGTCACGCCCAGACCGACCTTTCGCCAAAATCCGGTCGTCAGGGCCGGTTGCGGCGTCCACGCCCGGCCGGGGAGGGCCCGGGTGTGGAGTTCGCGGACGCCGCCCTCGCGAATCGTCCTAGAGTGGCTACGATGCAACCCAGACCCACGGATCTCAGGACGGGCACATGAGCGATCAGACGCAGCCGAGCGACAAGGCGACGGTCTTGCTGTACTCCGACGACCGAACGGTCCGCGAGCAGGTCAGGCTGGCCCTGGGCCGGCGGATCGCCGCGGATCTGCCCGACATCGAGGTGTTCGAGTGCGCCACCCAGCCGGCGGTCATCAAGGCGCTGGACGCGGGGGGCATCGATCTGTGCATCTTCGACGGCGAGGCCGTGCCGCTCGGCGGCATGGGGCTCTGCCGGCAGGTGAAGGACGAGGTGGTCGGCTACCCGCCGATCCTGCTCCTGGTCGCCCGCGTG
>CALMAD010000233.1 GCA_937859105.1 uncultured Propionibacteriaceae bacterium | reverse complement strand
GCACACCGGTGCGGGGCCCTCGGCGTTGCTGCGGACGATCAGGACAGGACCGCGTCCACGACCTCCTTGGCCTGTTTCTGCACCTCGGCGAGGTGCTCGGGGCCCTTGAAAGACTCGGCGTAGATCTTGTACACGTCCTCCGTGCCGGACGGCCGCGCGGCGAACCAGGCGTGCTCGGTGACGACCTTGAGGCCGCCGATGGGCGCGTCGTTGCCCGGCGCACGCGTGAGCTTGGCCTCGATCTGCTCGCCGGCGAGCTCGGTGGCCTCGACGTCTTCCGGAGACAGCTGGGCCAGCTTGGCCTTCTGCTCGCGGTTGGCCGGGGCGTCGATGCGCGCGTAAGCGGTCTTGCCGAACTCGTCGGTCAGCTTGTCGTAGTGCTGGCTGGGCGTCTCGCCCGTGACGGCCAGGATCTCCGCGGCGAGGAGGTCCATGATGAGGCCGTCCTTGTCGGTGGTCCAGGTCTCGCCCTTGAGCGTCAGGAAGGACGCCCCCGCCGACTCCTCGCCGCCGAAGCCGATCGAGCCGTCGGACAGGCCCGGGACGAACCACTTGAAGCCGACCGGCACCTCGACGAGCTTCTTTCCGAGCTTCGTTGCCACGTTGTTGATCATCGAGCTGGAGACGAGCGTCTTGCCGATGCCGGCCTCAGGGTTCCAGCCGTCGCGGTGGCTGAACAGGTACTGGATGGCGACGGACAGGTAATGGTTCGGGTTCATGAGCCCCGCGTCGGGCGTCACGATGCCGTGCCGGTCGGAGTCGGCGTCGTTGCCGGTCGACAGCGAGTACTTGTCGCGGTTCTCGATGAGGGACGCCATCGCGTACGGGCTCGAGCAGTCCATCCGGATCTTGCCGTCCCAGTCCAGCGTCATGAACGGCCAGCGGGGGTCGACCGTCGGGTCGATGACCGATAGGCCCAGGTCGAAGTGCTCGGCGATGTACTCCCAGTACTGCGCCGACGCGCCGCCCAGCGGGTGCGCGCCGATGTTGAGCCCGGCCCCCCGGATCGCGTCCAGGTTGATGATGTTGACGAGGTCGTCGCAGTACGGCGTCCGGTAGTCGAAGCGCGTGATCTCGCCCTCGATCTGCTCGTACGGCGTCCGCTTGATGGACTTCCAATCGCCCAGCAACTCGTTGGCCCGCGCCGCGATGACCTTCGTCGCGTCGGAGTCGGCGGGGCCGCCGTGCGGCGGGTTGTACTTGAAGCCGCCGTCGGTGGGCGGGTTGTGCGAGGGCGTGACGACGATGCCGTCGGCCCGCGGCCCGCTGTGGTCGCGGTTGTAGACGATGATCGCCCGGGACACGGCGGGGGTCGGGGTGTACTCGTCCTCCTTTTCCGCGCGCACGTCGACGCCCGAGGCGTGCAGCACCTCGAGCGCCGTCTTCCACGCGGGGAGGGAGAGGCCGTGCGTGTCCTTCCCGATGAAGAGGGGGCCGTCGACGCCCTGGCTCGCGCGGTACTCCACGATGGCCTGCGTCGTTGCGGCGATGTGGGCCTCGTTGAAGGCGGTCTTCAGCGAAGCGCCGCGGTGGCCGGACGTGCCGAACACGACCATCTGGTCGGGGTTGGACGGGTCGGGCGTGAGGTCGTAGTACGCGCCGATCACGGCGTCGTAGTCGATGAGATCTTCGGGGCGGGCCGGCTGCCCTGCGCGTTCGTGAACCATGTGCCCCATCTTGCCTCCTTCCGATCCGGGAGCGCAGGGGAACGGATGCAAGAATGGAAGGCATGAATGCACCGAGTTTCGATTCTTCCCGCGCCGTGGATCTGTCCGGCCTCGCCGCGGCCGCCCAGCAGAAGGCGTCCGCCCCGGCGGGGGCCTCCGGAGGGGCTGCAGGCGGCGCCCACTACGTGGTCGAGGCGACGGAGCGGACGTTCGAGCAACTCCTGGCGAAGTCGGTGCAGTACCCGCTCGTCGTGGAGTTCTACTCGCCGCGCGCGAACGCGCAGCAGCTCTCCGACGACCTCGCCAGCCTGGCGAACGCGGCGGGTGGGAAGTACCTGCTCGTCCGGCTCGATGTGGACGCCAACAGCCAGCTCGCCGGGGCTCTCGGCATCCAGGCGGTCCCGATGGTCGTCGGCGTGGTGGGCGGCCAGCTCGCGCCGCTGTTCCAGGGCACGGCCGACAAGGCGCACGCGTCGGCGATGATCGACGAGCTGATCAAGGTGGCCGTCGCCAACGGCATCGTCGGGCACGCCGAGCCGGTGGCCGGGCAGGCTCCGGCCGCGGGCGACGCGCAAGGCG
Organism: uncultured Propionibacteriaceae bacterium; assembly: GCA_937859105.1. Classification (GTDB taxonomy): domain Bacteria; phylum Actinomycetota; class Actinomycetes; order Propionibacteriales; family Propionibacteriaceae; genus Propioniciclava. Next base: position 303 of record CALMAD010000233.1, on the reverse strand, counting down.
AGGAGGAGGGTGGTCCGGACCCCCGGTTCGCTGCCGCGGACGCCGCGATGGCCGAGGGCGAGTTCGACACCGCGATCGCCGAGTTCGAGAAGATCCTGGCGGCGACGCCGGGGGACGCCGACGCGATCGCCGGGCGCAACGGCGCCCGCCTCCTGAAGCGGTTGGGGGACGACGACCCGCGCGCGATCGTCGCCCGCGCGCAGGCCGACCCGTCCGACATCGATGCTCAGCTCGGGGCGGCCGACGTCCAGTTGGCCGGGGGAGACCCCGCCGGGGCGTTCGCCCGGCTCATCGAGTTGGTCC
>CALMAD010000232.1 GCA_937859105.1 uncultured Propionibacteriaceae bacterium | reverse complement strand
GAGAACACCTGCAGCGTTGCGGAAACACCTGCAGCGTTTCGCGAAAGACCTGCAGCGTTTCGCCCTCCCCTACCGGAAGTCCGCCTTCCGCACCTCCCCGTGGACGCCGGTGGTGCGATCGACCACCTGCGACACCACAAAGTTGGCCGCCGCGGACAGGTACGCGTACGCCACGGCCCGGTCGATGCCCTGGTCGTGCTGGAGGAAGTCCAGCGCGTTCACCACGGCCCGCCGCATGGCGACGTTGAGGTCCGACGACTGGCCGTCCACCGAGCCGTCCGGGTCGGAGAGCCCGATCGGGATCCACGCGTCCTTCGTCTCCCCGAACGGGTACCGATACGCGACCGAGGGGGCGTCCCCGGAGCCCGGCTTGCAGACGGTCAGCCGGAACGTCCCGCGCAGCGACCCCTCCATCGCCGTCAGCGACACCTCGCCGTCGCCCATCGCCATGTGCGGGTCCCCGACGTAGAACAGCGCTCCCGGCGCCTTCACGGGCAGGTAGAAGGTCGATCCCTTCCCCAGCAGCCGGATGTCGATGTTCCCACCGCCCAACGTCGGCGGGATCGAGTTCGCGCTCGGGTCCGTCAGCCCGGACGCCCCCGAGAACGCGACGCCCATCATCCCGAAGAACGGGTTGAGCGGGAACCGCACGTCGCGGCGTCCGCTCGTCATCACCCCCGTGTCGCCCTCCACCCGCGTGAACACCGACACGTTGCCGTACTTCGTCGGCTCACCGGACGCCCGCCCATCCGTCGCCACCGGCGGCATCACCTCGGCGAGCGTGATGCCGGCCGGCGCGCCCCCGGACGCCGTCCGCGCGAGCGCCCCCTTGCCGTGCCGCGACGACACGACGCCGTACGGCACCCGCGCCCGCAGGTCGACGGTCTCGATCTTCAGCACGTCGCCCGGCTCGGCACCCGCCACGGCGACCGGCCCGGTCACCACGTGGGGACCGTCGACGTCGAAGTTCCGCTTAGTCCGGTCATAGGACGCCGCGATCTCCGTCGCGTCCGCCAACACCCGCGCCCGCGGGACGCCGTGCCCGGCGAAGTACGCGACCGGATCGCGGCCCTGGTCCTCCAGGATGCCCTCGTGGGAGACGGCGTCGATCGTGATCGTCCGGCCCGACCGAACCGTGGCCACCGGCGAGGCGTGCACCGTCGGCACGTACCCCCACAGCACCTCATCGGGACGCGACGGCAGGTACGTGTCACCCGCGATCGGTCCGCGGCCCGGCTGCAAGATCTCCCCCGGACGCCCCCGGCGCGACCCGGTCGGCACCGGGGTCGGCGCGGCGTAGGCGGTGGCGGGCACCGCCGCGCCCGCGGTCACGGCCGCGACGGCGGCCATGAAGCTGCGGCGTCCCAGAGCGGTCTCCAGGGCGGCGGCGGTGCGTCGTTCGTCGATGGTCATGGACGCTCCCAACGTGAAGAGGGACGAGCGCCCGACCCGATGCCGAATCGCTCGCGCGAGGTCTTCACGCTAGCCAGCGCGTGTATCGGCCACGTTTCGGCGCGTTGCCGTCCCGGTTACGCGCCCCCGGTGGACGCGCCCACCGCCGCCCGCCACGCGAGACCGGAGAACCGCGTGGCAGCCCTCACACCTTCAGCGCCTCGGTGCGCAGCTCGCGCGCCTCGTCGGCGGACGCCGTCCGCAGGGGCGCGTCGGCGAGCGCGAGGTCGCGGCCGACGATCACCACGCGGTCCTCGCCCAGGTCGAGGTAGGCAGCCCACCGGTCGGGCGCCGCCTCGTACACGGACGCCTCCCGCGCCTGGCCGTCCAGCACCACGGTCGCCGGCACCCAGTCACGCCCCTGCAGACCGCGCCCCTGCTCGTCGGCCGCCCGGTTCAGCGGGTCGCCGGCGAGCTGCGGGTCGGCGTCCAGGGCGAGCATCAGCGCCACCTGCCGGGCGGCCCACGACCGGATGCGGTCGCTCGGCAGCTCGTCGTGCACGAGCACGTGCAGGTACGGCTCGGGCGTCGGCTTGCCACGGCCGAAGAGGCCGCGGCCCCGCGGGACGTCGACGAAACACTCGACGCCGATCGGGTCGATGGACATGCCCTGGGGACGCCCCGTCCAGCGCGACAAGGCCACGGATGCTTCGAAGGCAGGAAGGTAGATCACGGTGGACAGTTTGCCCGAACGCTTCCGTGACGGGCGTCGCGGTGGGCAAGATGAGCCATGGCAAAGAAGGCAAAGCTCGACAAGAAGCTGTACGAGGCGGAGATGACCCGCCTGCAGACCGAACTCGTGGAGATGCAGGAGTGGGTCAAGGCCACCGGCGCCCGGCTCGTGGTCATCTTCGAGGGCCGTGACGCCGCGGGCAAGGGCGGCGCGATCAAGCGCATCACCGAATACCTGAACCCCCGGGTCGCGCGCATCGTCGCGTTGCCGGCGCCCACCGAGCGGCAGAAGTCGCAGTGGTACTTCCAGCGCTACATCGAGCACCTGCCGGCGGCCGGCGAGATCCGGCTCTTCGACCGGTCGTGGTACAACCGCGGCGGCGTCGAGAAGGTCATGGGCTACTGCACGCCCGAGGAGCACGTCCGCTGGCTGCGCCAGGTGCCGACGTTCGAACGCATGCTCATCGACGACGGCATCATGCTGCGCAAGTACTGGTTCTCGGTGTCCGATCACGAGCAGGAGAAGCGCTTCCGCTCGCGCATGACGGACCCGATGCGCCGCTGGAAGCTCTCCCCCACCGACCTCGAATCCCTCACCCGCTGGGAGGATTACAGCCGCGCCAAAGACGAGATGTTCGTCCACACCGACGTCCCCGGCAACCGCTGGAACGTCGTCGAGGCCGAGGACAAGAAGCGGGCCCGTATCAACATGATCGCCCACCTGCTCGATTCGGTCCCCTACGAGCACGTCTCCCGGCCGCCCATCGAGTTCCCCGAGCGTCCGGAGAGCACCGGCTACCGGCGCACCGCGCGCAGCCTCCAGAACGAGGTGCCCGACCACGCGTCCGAGCTGGTCAAGAACGGCATCGGCCACAAGTACGTCGACCCCGAGGACGAGGACGAGCCCAAGAAGAAGAAAAAGAAGAAGAAGGACAAGCAGCACGCGGACGCCGAGGCGCACGATCCGCAGGCCGCCGAGGCGGCTGCCCCGGCCCCCGCCAGCGGGCCCGAATCGGCGACCGGCGAGACCGCCGCCGACCAGGAGCAGCCCCCACAGGACGCCCCCGGTGCCGACACAACCGCCGCCGAGGCACCCGTCAGCGAGGCACCCGCGGCCGAGGCGTCCAAGCCGGCGACGCGGCGTCGCACGACGGCGTCCACCACGCGGAGCCGCACGTCCACGCGCCGCCCGCGGGCGGCGTCCACCAAAGCCGACGAGCCCCAGCCGGACGCCGACCAGCCGTCCTGACGCCCGCGTGGCCGGCGGCAGATCGGAAGAGC
>CALMAD010000231.1 GCA_937859105.1 uncultured Propionibacteriaceae bacterium | reverse complement strand
GACCGAGAGCCCGAGGTACTTCGTGACGATCCAGAACCCCGAGTCGTTGATGTGGGACGCCGCGTACGCGCCGAACCCGATCGCGCAGGTGATGAGCACCACCTGGAACGGGGAGTACTCGCCGGCGGCCACGGCCGAGCTCATGAGGCCCGCGGTCGTCAGGATCGCCACGGTGGCCGAGCCCTGCGCCACCCGCAACCCGACGGCGATCACGTAGCTCATCAGCAGCACCGGCATGCCGAGGCCGGTCAGGAAGTCCGACAGGGCCTTGCCGACGCCCGTCTCGACGAGGACGTTCGCGAACACGCCGCCCGCGCCGGTGACGAACACGATGATGGCGACGGCGTACAGGGCCGAGTCCATGATCGTGCCGCGCTTCTCGAGGTCCCACTTCTGCTTGCGCCCGATGAGCACGTAGGCGAGCAGGCAGCCGACCATCAGGGCGGTCACCGGCGAGCCGATGAACGACAGCGCCCGCGCGGCCGCGGACCCCTTCTCAACCATCATCGCGCCGGTCGTGCCGACCATGATGAGGCTGAGCGGGATGAGGATCAGGGCGAGCACCATGCCCGCGCCCGGCGTCTTGTCGCCTTCGCTGACCCGCTGGTTGTGCTCGATGGCCTCGGTGGCGGGCGAGTCCTGCAGGACGACCTTGTCGAGCTTCAGCACGCGCGAGACCAGGTAGCCGACGATGGCGACCGGGATGCACAGGGCGATGCCGACGATCGTGAGGAGGCCGGCGTCCGTGCCGAGGGTCGCGGCGCCCGCGACCGGGCCCGGGTGCGGCGGCACGACGACGTGGACGGCCAGCAGCGTCGCCGCCACCGGCAGGCCGATCTTCAACGGGTTCATCTTCGTGACGGCCGCGAAGCCGAACACGATGGGCGCCAGGATCAGGAAGCCGACGTCGAAGAACACCGGGATGCCGAGGATGAACGCGGCCGCCGTCACGGCCATCACGACGCGCTTCTCGCCGAGCTTGTTGGTGAACGTCCGGGCGAGGCGTTCGGCGCCGCCGGACACCTCGATGAGGCGTCCGAGCATCGCGCCCAGGCCGACGATGATCGCCACCGACCCGAGCGTCTTGCCCATGCCGTTCGTGAGCGCGGGGACGACCTGGTCGAGCGGCAGGCCGCCCGCGAGGGCGGTGCCCATCGCGACGAGGATCATCGCGACGAACGCGGACATCTTGAGCTTGATGACCAGGAACAGCAGGACGCCGATGGAGACGACGGCCAGCAACAGCAGCATGGGTTGGGTCATGGATCAGCCCTCCGGGGCGACGACGGTGATGATGGAGGAGTCGTCCTGGGCGCCCTTGCCCTGCGCGAGGCCGAGCAGGTACAACTGCTCGGCCGCGGACGCCACCGGCGTCGCCAGGCCGGCCGCGCGCGCGGCGGTGTTCACGATGCCCATGTCCTTGACGAAGATGTCGATCCGGCTCTTCACCTCGGCGCCGCCCTCGTCGTAGGCCTGCAGCATCCGCGGGCCGCGGTCGCCCAGCATGAAGGACGCCGCCGCGCCGCCCATGAGGGTCTCCAGCACGGCCGCCTTGTCGAGCCCGAGGCGTCCGGCCAGGGCCATCGCCTCGCCGGCGGCCGCGATGTGGACGCCGCACAGCAACTGGTTCACGGTCTTCATGGCCTGGCCGTCGCCCGGCTTGGAGCCCATGCGCTTCAGCGGGTCGGCGAGGGCGGTGAGCACCGGCTCGGCCAGCGCCCACGCCTCGTCGGTCGCGCCGACGGTGACGAGCAGCGTCCCGTTGCCGGCGCGCACGGGGCCGCCGGAGACCGGGGCGTCCACGAGGTGGAGTCCCTCCTCGGTGAGGCGCTCGGCGACGGCGGTGACGGCGGCGATGCCGACCGTGGACGTGACCAGCACGACGGCCCCGCGCGGCAGGACGCCCGCGATGCCCCCGTCGCCCCAGAGCAGGTTCTCCAGTTGGGCCTGGTTCCGGACGGCGACGAGCGCGACGTCGGCGCCCGTGGCGGCCTCCTGCGCGGACGCCGCGACGCTCGCGCCGGCGTCCGCGGCGAGCTGGGCGCGCTGGGACGCGATGTCGAACGCGCGGACCTCGAACGTCCGGGCGAGGTGGGTGGCCATGGGCAGGCCCATGGCCCCGAGGCCGAGGGCGGCGATGACGGGTCGGTCGGTGGGCATGGTGTTCTCCTTCGAACGGTGTGCGGTGATGACGGTGCTGGTGAGAGGGCCGGAGCGGAGCCGGCAGAGGCGGATAGGCGTCAGGCGGAGAGCTTGTCGACGACGTCGGCGAGGGACTCCGGGCCGCCGACGTTGCCGGCGAAGACGATGTAGGGGATGCCCTGGGCGGGGCCGTCCATCGGCTCCCACAGCGAGACGATGCCGGGCAGCATCGGCCCGCGGACGAACGCCCGCTTGATGCCGAGCCCGCGGGAGGCCACGTCGGAGGACGTGATGCCGCCCTTCGCGATCACGAAGCGGGGCTTGGATGCCGCGAGGATCCGCTGGACGACCTCCACGACGGCCGTGCTGACCGCGCGCGACAGCGCGAGCGACGACTGGGCGTCGGCGCCGGTGACGAGCGTCCTCGACGTCCGGACGACGACGTTGCCCTTAGCCAGGCCCCGAATCGCCTGCTCCACGACCGCGTCGAGGTGGGCGTCGCGGCCCTCGCCGAGCACCTGGGCGACGTCGATCTCGAGCTCGGTCGGCGTCCGGCGCTCGCGGAGGGCGTCCAGTTGCCGCGTCGTCATGGAGACGTGCGAGCCGACGACGATGAGGCCGCCCACGGCGTCCGTGGCCTGGCTGCCGTCCAGCGGCGGGTGGACGTCCTGCCCGATGCGCGCCCGGCCGAACGGCGGCCCGACGCGGTAGAGGAAGGTGCTCCCGGCGTCCTCGGCCTGCTGCAGCGCGAGGGAGAGCTGGCGCAGGTCGGCCTCGTCGACGATGTCGACGACGCTCGGCCGCGCGTCGGACGCCTCGCGCAGTTGGGCGACGACCGCGTCCAGGTCGGTGCGCAGGGTGGCCAGGTCGATCGCGATGACCTCGGACGCCTTCGTCGCGCCGCCCGTCTTCTCCTCGACCCACTCCCGCAGGTCGGAGGAGCGGTAGCCGAACGTGGCGTCGCGCGCGAACTCGGTCTCGCCGGCGGGCGTGTAGCCGTCGGTCGGGTTGCCGGCGTAGTGGACGCCGTGAACGGTGATGCGGCCCGCATCCCCGAACGCCGGGACGATCACGATGCCGTCGACGTTGCGGCCCTCGTGGCGCCGGACGGCGTCCGCCAGCACCTGGGGCTCCAGCGGGAAGTGGCCGCGCAGCGTCGAGTCGGAGCGCGAGACGAACGCGATCTGGACGCCGAGGCGTCCGGCGGCCTCGTAGGCCGCGTCGGCGACCTCGCGGTTGATCGCGGCGGCCGCCTCGGGGTCGAGGCTGCGCGAGTTCGTCATGACGTAGATCGCGGGGCAGCCCTGGGAGAGCCCCCACTCCAGGGACTCGGGCGTGAAGTCGGTCAGCACCGGCAGGTCGGCGACCGACTGCGTGCCGGTCGGGTCGTCGTCGAGGACGACGAGGATGCGGCTGTTCTCGCCCGCGGCGTCCGCGACCGCCTGGGCGGGCACGTCGAGCGGGGCCGGGAGGCCGGCGGTGAGTTCGTCGAGGGTCTGGGGCATCGTTGCTCCTTGGAAGATCAGAGGTCTGATGTCTGAACGATAACGCACGTCTCCCCGCGCTGGCAAGGGTCGGGTGGGAATTCGTCCGGCTCGGCGCGACGAGGGCTGGGCGATGGGGCTGCGGTGACGGGGCGGTCGGGACGTCGGGGACGCCCGCCCTCAGGGACGCCCGCCCTCAGGGACGCACGTGGTCCTCGAGGTCGGCGAGCGTCTGGTCCATGTGGGCCGACATCGCCGCGCGCGCCCGGCCGGGGTCGCCGCTCGCGATCGCCGCCCGGACCGACCGGTGCTGCTCCTGCGCGTGGGCGCGAATCTCGGGGAACGCCGACGTCTGCGTCCGGCCGCGCTCGAGCGCGCTGCGCAGGGGGTCGTAGATCGCGGCCACGAACGGGTTGCCCGTGCCGCGCAGGATCGCGTCGTGGAAGTCGATGTCGTGCCGGACGAACCCGGCCACGTCGCCGGCCGCGTTCGCGGCGTCCATCGCCTCGAGGTGGGCGTCCAAAGAAGCGAGGACGCCGGCGTCCGCCCTCGTCGCGCAGAGCTCGGCTGCGCCGAGCTCGATCATCCGGCGCACCTCTAGCAATGCGCGCGGCGCCCCGGAGCCCAGGGCTGCGCTGCGGGAGATCGCGGCGATGTCGGTCCACTGGTCCGTGGGGTTCACGAAGGTGCCGTTGCCGTGCTCGACGCGCAGGATGCCCGACTGCGTGAGCGACTTCACCGCCTCCCGCACCGTCAGGCGACTGACGCCGAGGGCGTCCGCCAACTGATCCTGCGACGGGAGCGGGCGGTCGGCCGGGAATCGGCCGTCCAACACGCGGTCCAGCAGCGAGGACGCCGTCTTGTCGACGAGGCTGCCGTGCGGCATGGCGAGGTTCCCTTCGGGTCGACGGCGCTGCGGCCAGGATAGGCGTACGCCATGCTCGCATGCGGGAAGCCCTGTGCGGCTGGCCCGATCGCGGCTAGGCTGCCGCAGTAAGAGCCCGCGGCGATTGCGCGGGCTTTCCGCTTGTATGTGAGGAACGACCATGCCGGGCATCGTGGTGATCGGAACGCAGTGGGGCGACGAGGGGAAGGGCAAATGCACCGACCTGCTCGGTGATCGCACCGACTACACCGTCCGCTATTCGGGGGGCAACAACGCGGGGCACACCATCGTCGTGAACGACGAGAAGTACGCCATGCACCTGCTGCCGTCCGGGGTGCTGAACCCGGGCGTCCCGGTGATCGGCAACGGGGTCGTCATCGACCTCGACGTGCTCTTCGGCGAGATCGAAGACCTGACGGCCCGCGGCATCGACCTGTCGCGGCTCATCGTGTCGGCGAACGCGCACATCATCGCCCCCTATCACCGCACGCTCGACAAGGTGACCGAGCGGTTCCTGGGCAAGCGGAAGATCGGCACGACCGGCCGCGGCGTCGGCCCCACGTACGCCGACAAGATCAACCGCATGGGCATCCGCGTGCAGGACCTGCTCGACGAGACGCTGCTGCGCGACAAGGTCGAGGCGGCGCTGCAGCAGAAGAACCACCTGCTGGTGAAGATCTACAACCAGCGCGCGATCGACGCGAACGAGGTCGCCGACCACCTGCTGAGCTACGCCGACCGGCTGCGCCCGATGATCCGCGACGTCGGCCGCGAGCTCAACGAGGCGCTCGACGCGGGCAAGCTCGTGCTCTTCGAGGGGGCCCAGGCGCACCACCTCGACATCGACCACGGCACGTACCCGTTCGTCACGTCGTCGAACCCGATCGCGGCCGGCGCCTGCACCGGCACCGGCGTCGGGCCGACGCGCATCGACCGCATCATCGGCATCGCGAAGGCGTACACGACGCGCGTGGGCGAGGGTCCGTTCCCGACCGAGCTTCTGGACGCCGACGGCGACCGCCTGCGCGAGGCCGGCGGCGAGTTCGGCACGACGACCGGACGCCCGCGGCGCTGCGGCTGGTTCGACCCGCTGGTGGTAGAGGTCGCGTCGACGTTCAACGGCGTCACCGACATCTTCCTGACGAAGCTCGACGTGCTGACCGGCTGGGAGAAGATCCCGGTCTGCGTCGCCTACGACATCGACGGCCAGCGCGTCGACAAGTACCCGGTGCTCATGAGCGACCTCGTGCGCGCCGTCCCCGTGTACGAGTTCATGGACGGCTGGACCGAAGACATCTCGGAGTGCCGCACCTTCGACGAGCTGCCGGCGAACACGCAGGCGTACGTCCGGCGGCTCGAAGAGCTCATCGGCTGCCGCATCTCCGGCATCGGCGTCGGGCCGGGCCGCGACCAGACGATCACCGTGCACGACCTGCTCGACTGAGCGGGCGTCCGGCCGGCCGCACCCCCC